>NZ_JBSOPZ010000006.1:0-224861 GCF_053763515.1 Streptomyces mabaensis | reverse complement strand
CAGCGACGCGACCGTAGGGAGCGCCCTTGACGGTCCGGTCCGGCCCGCCATACTCACAAACCGGGCGGCCCCGGGTTCCCGTCCACTCCTCGCCCCCGGGCGCAGTCACCCCCGCCCCGCCCCCGGCGACCGTCACGCCACCCGCAGCATCAGGCCGATGCCCAGCACCATCAGGCCGGCCGCCGCGATCCTTGGGGCGCCGAAGCGTTCCTTGAAGAAGAGCGCCCCGATCGCCGCGCCCACGATGATGCTCGACTCCCGCAGCGCCGCGATCAGGGCCAGTGGCGCCTTCGTCTGCGCCCACAGCACCAGTCCGTACGCCGCCACCGACATGCCCGCGCCCAGCAGTCCGCGGCCCACGAACGGCTTCAGCTGCGCGGCCAGTCGGCCGCGGCGGACGTACAGCGTGTACGCGGGGATCGCGAGGCCCTCCAGGATCATCAGCCAGGCGATGTAGCCGAGCGGCGTGCCGGAGGCGCGTACGCCCACGCCGTCCACCACCGTGTAGGCGGCGATCGACAGGCCGGTGGCCAGCGCCGCGACCAGCGCCGGCCAGTGGGGCCGGCTGCCCGCGCCGCGGATGCCCCACAGCGCGACGCCCACCAGCCCGGCCGAGGCGACCGCGACGCCCGCCAGCTGGCGGGCGTCCGGCATCTCGTGCACGAAGACGGCCGCCAGCAGCGTCACCACCAGCGGCGCGGTGCCGCGCGCGATGGGGTACATCTGGCCGAAGTCGCCAAGCGTGAACGACCGCATCAGCAGCGCCTGGTAGCCGACGTGCAGGATCGCCGAGGCGATCAGGTACGGCCAGGCCCCGGCAGCCGGCAGCGGTACGAAGCAGGCCATGACGAGACCGATCGCCGCCCCGCCGCCCGCCATCAGCGTGAAGGCGATCAACTGGTCCTTGATGCCGTGTCCGAACACTGATGACTTCCAACAAGATACAGGAGGCAGCGGTGGGCCACGGCGAAACCCTCCACATCGGCTTACGCAGGGGGCGTGCCTCTGAGACAACGGCAGCAAGAAGCCCCCGCCATACGCACATGACGGGGGCCGTTCCGACGCGCTGAACTGTGTTGCTCGCCGCCGCTCAGCGGGCCGGAGCCTCAGGCACGGCTCAGGGTGTCCGGCGGGACCAGCCACTCACGGCCCCCACCCTCAGGCCACAGGAACGCCGTAGGTCGCTTACGGCGCTCCCCTGGCATGTCGGCAGGGTCTTCGTAGTCGGCGATCACAGCGCGCAGGATGCCGACTCTTCCCGCGCCGTCTTCAACCCGTCTGCCAACGTCCGCCTGAGTGACCACTAGGGACACCTGGCGTGCCGGTAGACAACGACCGGCGGACCGGACTGCCTTTCCAGCGTCCCCCGACGCACGCGCTCAAGAGACCCAATCGGCTTCATGCACGCCGGGCACGTCTCGCCTTTCGGCGCGTACGTCGTGTACTCGAACTGATTCGCGTTCGTCTCGCTGCCGGTCTGCGTCGTCATGCCCCGATGCTCGCGACCCACAGAGCGCACCTACAGGGACGCAACGCCCTAGTTTTCGGGCCTTAGTTGGCAACCCCCAGGAACTCAGCGAGCTTACGCAGACCAGCGGGCCGAGACGGTCCCGCCCATAGGTCGCTGACAATGGCCACAGCCAGCGTGTGATGCCGCATCCATGCCGGGGCGATCTGGCGCAGCCGCTCAAGGGCTTTGACGGCCCCCTCAGCGTTCCCTAGGTCGGCATGCGCCCGGGCTACGTCCAGGAGCAGCCACGTACGCCAGGAAGGCGGTGTATCGGCACTGAGGCGCATTCCGTGGGCGAGCGCTAGCGCCTCTTCCGGCCGTGCGTGCTGAACAGCGAGGCGGACGCGCTCAATGCGGACGGAGGAGCGGCTGAACACCGAGACCATCTTGCCGTCTGCTGGGGGTGGCAGCGTGGCCAGACGGCGGGTCGCATTCTCCGCTGTGGTCATCATGTCGTTCGCTGTGTCGTAGTCGCCGGAACGGGCGGCAGAGGTGGCCGCGGACATGACCAGTCCACCCCATACCCGCAGCCCCTCAGCAGTGTTTCCCTGCTCTCTCTCGACCCCGTCGGCGGCATAGACGGCAAGGTGTTCGGCGTCGTCCAATCGGTTCTGCCGCTGATAGTTCCACGCAACAGAGTTGCTGATCATCGGCGCTAGCAGCGGATCGGATGAGTCGGAGGCGGCATTCATGGCGCGCTCAAGAGCGGATAGTGCTAGGTCTGTCTTTCCGAGACGGATAGCCAGGTGTCCGCCCAATTGCAGCGCCTTGCCCAACGCTGCCTGGCCCGCTGCCTTTTCGTCAGAAGTTCCCACAGCAGCAGCGAAACGAGCGTCAGCGATGATGCCGGGCAGCACTTCCATGAGGCGCCCGAATTCGGCGCCGTGGTAGAGAGTCCAGCCATCGGAAATCTCACGCCGCAGAAGCGGCAGGGACAGCCGCTCAGCGCCGTTCGGCTCCGGGGGCGGGGCGAACAGCGGGGGCATGATGGCGCGGCGTACAGCGACCAACTGAGGTGGGTCTGCTTCGCCGTTGGACGGCACGCCGGGCGGGTCGCCGAGTAGTGCGGTCAGCTCAACCCCGAGCCCCTTTGAGAGCGCGTGCAGGGTCGGCAGACGCGCACTGTGCTTCCGTCGCTGCTCCAACTTGCGCACCACGTCAACGGACACTCCGGCCCGTTCGGACAGCCCCTCTTGCGTGAGGTCTGCGAGGCGGCGCAGACGCGCTAGCCGGTCGCCCAGGTGCTCAGCCATACCGACACGCTACCCCCGGCCGGTCTCCGGAAGCGGGGCCAGCCAACAGCAGGACCTGACGGCCCATCAGAGACACAGAACGCCCCCGACAGCGGGGAGCCATCGGGGGCAGCTTTGAGCACCGCCAGAGAGTGCGGAAGCTAGGCGGTCACCGGCGCGATATCGATCACGACCACCAGGCGGCGCCGCACGATCACCGCATACGTGACGTCGGACCCATCGGCCAGCTTTACTCGGCGGGCCGTCACATCGCCATTAACGGCGGAGGAGTCGCCCGCGAATGGGGCACTGGAAAGAACACTCAACCCGTCCAGCAAACGCGCACGCTCCCCCTCCACAAGCGCATCACGCACCCGCGCGGCCTCCTCGGTGTAAGTCACGCTGTAAGACATATTTACCCTCCCCGGAAGTCTGTATTGCTTGGGAATCCTAGCGAAACCGAATTCGTATATGCGTTCGATTGCGAGATAAGGCAAAACCCCGACAGCGGGGAGCCATCGGGGGTGGTTACCTCGTGCCGCAGTTTCGCGGGTGGCCGTCGATACGCACCCGCCGGGGGAACCGAGGGGCGGACTCATCAGCGGGCCGGACGATTGGCAGCGAGCGCCGGAACCGCCACGCGATCAGGCCGGGCGGCGCGGGCACGGCTGATGGCGGCACTTTGGTCAGCGAGGGTGGTGACCTCAGCCCTAAGGCCGGTCAACTCGCTGTAGATCTCGGTTAGTTCGGCGTCAGTCCCAAATCCCGTCCGGGTCGTCATCGTCGTCTGACTGCGGCGCAGCAATGCGGGCAGCAGCGGACGGGGACAGTCCTAGTTCTACTCGGGCAGCGCGGAGGATGGACGAATAGGTGTTGACGACGGTTGTCGCCGGATTCTTCACGAGTCCGCCGTTAGCGCCGACGACGAGCAACCCGTCACGGCTTATGAGCCGTTCAGCTTCCCATACCCGCGCCTGCGCCGTACAAAAGGTGATCACCACCTCGCGCTGAGCGTCGCTGATTCGAGTAGCAGCGGAGAGAGCGGGGGCAACGCGCTGCCAGATACCCGAGGCATCAGCCTTGACCCTCTCGGCCCCCGGCCCGTCGCCTAGAACGGTGTCCCAATCGGGCTCTGTTAGGTCACTCGGGGGCAGCGTGAGCCGTTCGGCATGCCGGTCAGCGCGGTAGCTGCCCTCTCTGAGGTGCTGATGAATTGGTATTGCAGCGCCCATGTGGACGGCTCCTTTGGTAAAAGGCGCAGGTCGCGCCACAGGAAAGATCGTTTATTGACATGCTGGTTTTTTGCCTCCTGCCTGCGCCCGATTGAGGCGAGCCGGGGGCCATGCCCACCCCCTGTAGTCAGAATGGCGGTTTATCATCGCTGTCTGTAACCCAGCGGCGAGCCTCGCGCTCTCGTGCCTCTCGCTGTGAACGCTGCTCCGCATGGAATCCGCCTGGTTCACGCTTAGGCCGTTCCTTTGCGTCACACGGCTTGCACAGTGGTCGAAGGTGCTTGAAGGCATCAGGGTTCGGCTCGCCCCTTGCCACAAGGTCACGACGACGCAGCGGCCAATGGTCAGCGACTTTCGCCAGTTGCCCACAGAGAACACACCACGGATTGCGGTAGATGAACTGAGGCTGCACCACCCGATTCCAGCGTGAGCCATAGCTAGAGCCACCACGGTTATCCCGCCGGCTTGCCCGCTGCTTAGCGTGCACCGGGCACGTGCTGTCTTTTCCGCGCACTAGCTCAGGGCATCCCGCTTGTGCACATGGTCTAGCTGGCTTCGATGGCATAGGGGCAGGGCTCCAAGGGGGCTATTCACCGTACGGCTCCATACGTATTTCGTATGTGTGGGGGTGGTCAGTGCACCCGTTGATGTTCTCCAATTCCACGCGCACAGAACGGGTGTCCGCGTAAAAGGGGACGTGCAGCATGACCTGAGTACCGGTGACGCTGACGCGCGCCAACAGATCTTCGTCGGTGCACACGGTCACGTCATATCCATGCTCACAGCGCATGACAGGCTGTACGAGCACAATGGCCGCGTCGTGGTCCTCGACAGACACAGCGCTAGTGCGGTAAAGCGTGCCCGAGGTGATCGAAACAACGTCATTCAGCATGGGCATTCTCATCTCTATTCGCGAGCAAAGGGGCCCCCGACGCTGGCCGGCAACCGGGGGCCCATGCTCTTAGTGGTTCGGCCTATCGCGCTGTGCGAGCAGATACTTACGGCACGGCAGACAGACGGGCCACGTGTGGTAAACGAGAAGGTGTTCTGGTACCCCGCGCGAGCGCAGTGCCTCGGCGCTGTGCGGGTAGTGAACTCGAACTGCCGCTAGCTCAGTCCCGCAGCGATGACACCAGGGGTACTCACGTCGGCTCATGGCGCAGCGGAATCACAATCGGATTCCCGCCAGCATCGCGAGGAGTGACGTCGAAACCGACCCGCCTACCGTCCGGTGTGATCGTCCACTCCACCCCCCGGCGAACGACCGTTCCCGAATACCCTGCGGGCGCTAGATCAGCCCACGCTGGCGAACCATCAGCGAAGCGCGGGAAGTTGGGGTAGTCGCCATTCGGGCCAGGGGTCAGCGCGTCACTCGCCATTAACGAACGCCTCACGCTTCGCCTCTAGCTCATCAGCGAAGTCCGCCGCAATATCCGCCGCCGCCGACTCAGTGGCGCGAAGGATGTCATCCATCATGGTGGAGTCGTACATCCGGTTTTCAGGCACGGTCGCGGTGTGACCGAGTTTTGTCTGTGCCCACTGGGCAGCATTGAGAATGTATCCCCGCTTATGGCGGTGTGCCCGGAACTCAGCGAACGCGATAAACCATGGCTCCTCAGCGACCAGCTCTAGGAACCGCGCCTTAGCCACGTTCGCCGCCGTGTTGTTGGCTTCATCCTCTGCCCGCCATGAGGCGAGCGTCTGTCGGGCGTAGTCTTCCTCACGCTCGGCGCGCTCAGCGTCTATCTGTGCCTGCTTCTCAGCCTCGATGGCCTCTAGCTTGGCCAGCTCCTGCGCAGCCTTCTCAGCGGCAGCGCGAGCCTTGTCTAGGGAATTCTGAGTAGCCATTACTTCGCACCACCCGAGACATCCTGGCCCAGCTCGCGCGCAGCGTCCTTCTGGAGGCAGTAATACGCCAGCTGGGTCTTAAGCGAAGGGCTCAAGGTGTCGTACGCGTCCGGCCGCTCAGACTGCAGCCGTGCAATACGCTCCATGCCAGCGTCGTAGGAGAACAGCGAGGCCTGGCTGCGCTTTAGCTGTTCGCGCGATTCGGCGGTCATTCCATCTTTGTACATTGTTTGGGTCTCCCTTATTGGATTGGGTTGCAGGCCCTGAATTCGGAACCTGGTTTAGTTGAGTGGGTAGCAGGCTGCTCAATGAGTAGGCTGGACCCGACTACGCCGAGGGGCAGCGGGAAGGGGCGGCGGTGACGCAAGGTGACACCCCTACGCGAAAAGCCGTTCATATACGTTCTAGGTGGCTAGTTATGTTTCCTCAAAACACTGTCACCACTGTCACCCTGTCACCATTAACTCTCTGACCAGGAGAAATGTGGGTGACACTAGAAACGGGGAAGGTGACGCCAAATCGTCGCCAGCGTCACCCACACCCGCTGTCCCGCCTGCTATGCCCGATTCGATGACGCCGGAGCGTCACCCTTCAGCGGCAAAGATGCCGAGCCCGTCACCCCGCCGGTCACCCGCTAGGCGAATGCCGACCAGGCCCCGCCCGTTCTTAGTGCGGAACGGCTCTAGGGTCCGGTCGCGCTCCCGCAGTGCCTTTAGCAGCGAGGCGGAACGGTTGAACGCGTCCATGCCCTCGTTCTCCGCCCATGCCGTGTAGGCATTCCAGATATCAGCGTTGGTCATTCGGTGGCCGGGGACAGGCTCCAGGATTCCGGGAAAATAGCCCGCTAGCGGATCGCTCTCATCCTTGTATTCCTCTACGGCAGCCTTAACGCTGGCAGGGTCTTGCAGCCCCTCCCGGTGCCACGCCACAGCACCACGAACGAGCCATGCCAGAATGCCTGCCCGCTCGCTGCGCAGCGTGTCCTCTAGCGTCAGGTCCTTACGGTCACCCTCGAAGCGCTGTTGAAAGGGGATGAGCTTGATTCGACGCCACGTGCCGTTGTCCTGCTCCCGCACTACGGGTTTGTAGTTCGTGGCCAGCAGGATGAGCGCTTGGGGCTTGAAGGAATAGGGGCGCCTGTACTTCGGATTAACCGTAATTTCTTCACCGCCCGTGGCGTTCTTCACAGCGGCTGAATCCAGCACAGCACTACGGTTCGTCTCGCTGGCAAGCGCAACGCGTGCGCCCACCAATAGCTCGGTGTCAGGTCCTCCGCGAGCCTTCCCGCTGGTGGTAAAGAGATCGAACGGCACCGTTGCCGCGTGGTCGCCTAGTAGTTCCCGCAGTACGGTTAGCAGGACTGACTTCCCGTTAGACCCTTCGCCATAGAACACAGCGAAGCACTGCTCTTTCGTATGACCGGTCAGCCCGTAACCTAGTAGCCGCTGGACGTAGCCGGGCAACTCCGGATCATGCGCGAAGATCTCATCTAGAAATCGTTCCCACCTGGGGCACTCGGCGGCGGGGTCGTACTCAGCCATTACGGCCTTTGATATCCGCTGCTCGGGCTGGCCGGCTGAAATCTCACCTGTCCGGAGATCGATGACTCCATTGGCGGCAGCGAGCAAATCGGGGTGTGCGTCCCACTTGCCGCCGTAACGCACTTCCGGCAAGCCCTTGAGCATGTCCACAACGTTGTCCCGCCGCTGCTTGCTGCCTAGGTACTGCGAACGCCGCTGGTCCTTCTCGTCGCGCCGTAGGTCCCGCAACATGCTTTGGACCGTGGACGTAACGTCGTCGCCCTCGTGGTCGGCCTGCCAGGAATGCGCCCCGTCGGGGAACGTGCGCCAGCCGCGCGAACGGTCATGGGTAAGCGAGTCGTTGAAGCGATTCCGCAGCGCGTGTATCGCTAGGTCGTCATCGCTCATGGTGCCGATGTCGTCGGCGTCCGGCGTTCCCTGCTGGGCCTCTATTGCGGCCAGAAAGGTCGCTACCTGCTCGGGGGTAAGGGTCATCAGCCAGACACCCCCGCAGCGGCAAGGATCTCGGCGATTCCGTCAGCCTGAGACTTGAGCAAATCCCTTACACGCTTCTCGCGTGCCCCGAGCGGCTGCATCGCAGCGTACTCAATGAGCAGTCTGTGGCGCTGGTTGCGTAGGACGAAGAGCTTCGCGCGCAGAGCCTCGGCATCCCAATTCACGCTGGCATCATCCGGTTCGCAGAGCACATAGCCGGGCGTGTGCTGCGTATCGCGCGGGTCTACTTTCTGACGACGCTTCGGCACGTAGTCCGCGCAGTGCGAATTGCGATGCCCCAGCGCGCTGCCGTGCCAGTGTCCTTGCCCGCAGAAGGGGCAGTGAACTTCCCGCGACTCACCAGCGAGTTTGCCGTTACTGCGGTATAGCTGCTCTAGTCGCGCCGCAACGCGTGGGGGAGTATCCAGGTTCATAATGATCTCCGATATGGGTTAGGTGAATGGGTATAGGGCGTCCGCGTGATACCGGCGCAACGCACAGCAAGGCACCACCCTTGCCGCTGGTTATTGCGCTGCGCCGGTACCGCGCCCCATATCCCCCGCTCTCGCGGGTAGCTCAAATGAAAAAACCGCCCTATCCGAGGAATCAACGCAATGGGACATCACGACCATTGCGAGGACTCACCCGGATAGGGCGGTCTCTGTGCGCGCGTTATCAACCGACGCGGCGGCGGAGCTTGCGAAGCGGACTGAAGTGATGTCGTCCGCTGTGGTGAGAGCGATTTTGCCTCTCACTAGGTACCCAGTGAGTCGATTGCTTCTCCAATTAGACTGGAGTGCAAAAGCTTCCAGACAATACGCACAGACGCGGGCGAATGGGACAGAAGGCATATCAACCGTTACCGTTCTGTTATAAAGGGCCCGGCCGGCTGGAGCGGAATGGCTGTACGCCCGTCTGCGGGGGCATTCTCAGATCATCTGGCAGCGAACCCCAGGGGCAGGGTTTCGGCGCGTCAGAGGGCCGCCTGTGGCCGCATTGGTGCCTCTGTGGCGACAGCGCCAGTACCGGGCAGCAGAACGCCCCACCGATCCGGGGATTCAGCGGGGCTAGTTCGGGGTCCAAGCGGGCGCATACGTCGCTGACAGTGACTCAGGTGACTGTCTCGGCTCCGTGTACACGCTCAGGGGTCGGAGCGCGGCATTCTCTGCGAACGAAACAGCCCCGGCAAGGTCATGACCTAACCGGGGCTGTCTAGTGTTGATGCGGTTGCTAGCGGATTACTGCCTGCCGTTGCCGTTGCCGTGGCAGCTCACTGCTGTCGCTGGGGCGTGCGTACGCCTCCGCGTCAATGGTCCCCTGGAGTTCCTGGGCGGCGTCAGTGAAGAACGGCTCTGCCAATTCGAAGGTGACCCGGGACGTGTCCAGTTCCTTTGCCCGAATCGTTGTCGCCTTTGCCACGACTACGTGCGTCCCAGCCTCCAGAAGCATGTCCCTCCTTACCGCTGCGTCTTCCGTGGCGTGCCATTCGTCGCGGTACATGCGGCCGCTGTGCGTGATCTCCGTACGGGCCTCTACGCGCTCTCGCGATTCGAGTTCCGCCAGGCGAGCGTCAAGCGCGTCCGCCCGTCGCTGCCAGGCTTCCCGCGCTGCCATGCTCCGTTGCCTTCCCTCTTGCTCCTGGTGGGCAGCGAACTCTGCGGCCGTCGCGTCGATTTCGGGCTGTGGGTCGTACCCCGGGATGACCCGCGTGACCGTCACCCGGAGCCCGCCTACAGCGCGTAGGAATCGCTCGGTGACGTGTTCCTCGATCCAGTCAGCGCGAACGTGTGAGGGAGCCTCACAGTGGCGACCACGGGCGCGTGCGGCGCACTTGTAGATGATGGAGCGATTGACTCCCCGCGTCTGCTCGCTGAGGTACATCCGTGCGCCGCATGTGCAGTGGATGACTCCCAGGAGCAGTGCCCTTGTGTCCCGGCGTGGGCTCCGCGCGCCTTGCTGCGGAAGCAGGGCTGCCACGGCGTCGAACTCAGCGCGGGTCATGATCGGTTCCGCTGTGCACATCACGGGGTTGCCCTTACCGTCCCGCACGGGAACGCCGTTGGACACCTTCCACCCGATGAGGGTTTCCGACTTGAGGAGCCGCTTAAGGACATCGAAGGTCCAGCCGAACCGTTCCCGCGTAGTTCCCGTCTTCCCTCCTGTCTTTCCGCCGGTCTCTCGGCCGTTCTTGATAGCCCAGTGGTCGCGCGGACTAGGGATGCCTTCCTGATTCAGCTCCACAGCGATGGCAGCGAGCGTCTTTCCGTCACCTAGATCCTTGATGATGCGTGTGATGACGGCCACGGCGTCCGGGTCCGGAACCAGGGTCCATCCGCCGGTTTCCAGGGGTGCTGGCTGATAGCCAAACGGGGGACGAGAACCCCGCCAGCGCATAGGCATGACGCGCATAGCGGCTTGCGCCCCTTGGATGCGTTCCTTGATCGCCTGAACTTCCATCTGTGCCGCAAAGGCAAAGACGGTCACCATGAGCTGACTCATGGGATCCAGCGGGTTGCGGAAGTCGAGCACGAGACGACCGCCGGGGCCTTCAGCGAAAACGATCATCTTGCGGTGATCGCGTGCCCACGTGCTCAGGGCGTGGATGTCGTCCATGGACCGGACCAGCCGGTCAAAGCGCCAGCAGATCAGCGCATCGAACTCCGACGGCAGCTTGAGCCACTCGCCCAGTTCGGGACGCTCAAACGGTGTGGTCCTGCTGGCGCTGATGCCCAGGTCTACGGCGTCCCGCTCGCCGCACTCGATGCCCAGGGCAGAGGCTGCGCCGTCGATCGCTGCGCGCTGACGCTCGGGTGACGTCGTTTCGTCTGTGAGGACGGACAATCGAATGACGCGCACTCCGCGTAGTGGCTGGTCCACGGGTTCTCCCTTGTTGGCACTTGCCAGTGTACGGATGAGCGATGGCGTTCCAACTCGCGTGCGTGACCGCGGCGATGAGGACCGCCACCGCGACGAGCACGCTCACACGGTCTGCTCTCGTACGTCCACCAGCGTCCCGCCCGCGTGCGCGATCAGCGTCTTGGGCTCCAGCGGGAAGACCGTGTGCGGGGTGCCGGCCGCCGCCCACACCACCGCGTGGTCGAGCAGCCCCCGGTCGGCGAGGACCCGCGTACGGGTGCGGTGGCCGAAGGGCGGTACGCCGCCGATTGCGTAACCGGTGGTCTCCCGGACCAGGTCCGCATCGGCGCGACCGACCTTCCCCGCGCCCAGTTCCCGTCGTACCGCCTCCACGTCCACCCGCGAGGAGCCGTCCATCAGGACGAGGACGGGGACACCGTCCGCCGCGAAGATCAGCGACTTCACGATCTGGCTGAGCTCGCAGCCGATCGCGGCTGCGGCTTCCGCCGCCGTACGGGTCGCGTCGGGGAAGCGGCGGACCTCCACCTCCAGGCCCAGTCGTCTCAGCGCCTCGGCGAATCGGGGGTGCGCAGCGCTTTCGGGCACCGGGCTTCCGGACACAGCGCTTTCGGGAGTGCTCATGGCCTGCACGCTAGCGCTCGGTGTACGGGCCACGCGAACGGGTTCCCGCACATGCACGGTTACCGCCGCGCCTCAGTTGCCCGCCCGCAGTACCGCTGCCACGATCGGTCCGGCCGCATCCCCGCCGAGTCCGCCCTTCTCGACCACGGCGGCCGCCGCCAGGTCACCGGAGTAGCCGGTGAACCAGCTGTTGGGCTGGACGCTTCCGCCGGTCTCGGCCGAACCGGTCTTCGCCCCCTTCGGGGACGGGACGCCGGCCATCACACCGGCGCCCGAGCCCGACGTCGCGGTGAGCCGCATCGCGCGGCGCAGCGCCCCCGCGACGGAGTCCGCCAGCCCGTCGGCGGTTGCCAGCGGCCGGTCGTCCAGGGACTGCGCGACGATCACCGGCTGGCGGAACCGGCCCGTCTTCGCGGTCGCGGTCACCGAGGCCATGTTCAGCGGGCTCATCATCACCTTGCCCTGGCCGATCATCGCTGCCGCGCTGTCCTGCTTACCAATCACCGGCACGCTGCCGTCGAAGGACGGGACGCCGACGTTCCATTCGCGGCCGATCCCGAAGAACCGGTCGGCGGCGTCGGTCAGCGACGCGTCGTCGACGGCGTCACTGGCGATCGGCTTGATGAAGGCGGTGTTGCATGAACGGGCGAAGCTCTGCTCGAAGGTGGCGTCCTTGAGCGCGAAGCCCCTCAGATTGCCGAACGTCTGGCCGTACCAGATGGCCGACTTGGGGCACGGCGCGCTGCCGCCGTACGTCATCAGACCCTTGTCGAGGTACATCGCGGCCGTGACGATCTTCATGGTGGAGCCGGGGGCCAACTGCCCCAGGAACGCCGCGTTGAACCCGTCGGCGCGATGGTTGGCGAACCCCAGGACATGGCCGGTGCTCGGCTCGATCGCCACCACCGACGACTGGCTGTACTTCGCGACCGCCCGTTCCGCCGCCTGCTGCACCTCGGCGTCCAGGGTCGTCTCCAGCTTCGCCGGCCTGCCCTTCGACAGTGTCAGCAGCGTCTGGTCGGGGCTGCCCTCGCCCATGCCGTCGACCCACAGCTCGACGCCCGGTTCGCCGCCCTTGGCGCGGTCCCCGTAGCGCTCCCTGAGCTGGTCCAGCGCCGGCCCCAGCGAGGGGTACTTCTCCCTGGTGAGCGGCTTCCCGTCGCGGTCCACCGCCTCCAGGGACGGCGTCGACGCGGTACCGGTCCTCAGCTGGAGGCCGGCGGTCAGCTTCGGGTGCACGACGGCCGGCGCCCAGTCGACGAGCGCCTTGCCGGTCTTCACCCCGCGCACCACCGTCAGCGCCGACTCGTATGCCCAGGGCTTGGTCGTGCCGTCATACGACACCACGGCCTTGACCGAGAACGGGACTTTCGTGCCGACCGCCGTCCCCGGGGTCAGGACCACGTGGGACACATGGGCGTCGGCGCGGTACGCGGCCAGCGCCGGCTGCGCCTCGGCCGCGTTGTTCGTGAGCCCGGACGCGGTGTGCACGTCCCCCTCCGCCCACGCGGCGAGGAAGTCTTTCGCCGTCCGGTCGATCTCCTCGGCGGTGGGCGGGCCGGTCCGCTTCGACGCGCCCGCGCTTGTGCCGCCGAGCATGCTGTACGCGCCGTAGCCGACGCCCCCCGCCACCACCAGGAACACGCCGCCGACGATGGCGACCTTTGCCCCGCTTCGCATCCGATGCCCCCAGTAGCCCATCTGAACACGTTCAAAAACGGCCTGACAGGTCCACACCATACGGTGCGTGAGCGGGTCGGGGGGCTTCTGTTATCGGAACGGAACGGTTGGCCGGGGGCGATAGAAGGCCGGTGGCCCCCACGCACGCGTCAGCGGTCGGCGATGTCCTCGCGGAGGCCGTCGGAGAACTCCCACCACGACAGGGGGAGCCAGTCGCCGTTCACGAACGCGTCGACAGTCGCGCCACGACCGCGGACAGTGACCGTCGTTCCGGGCGGGTAGGAAGTGCCGGACAGGCCGAGCACGGGGACGAGCAAGGTCCCGAGCCGTTGTGCTGCCACGTGTCGCCCTCCCATTCGTGTCTCGGTGCCGTCGAGCGATACCAGTGCGGATATTTCTCCTGACATTACCGGCTTGCTCCCTCCGGCAGGCCGGAGAATCATGAGAGATAGGTCACGCGAAAAGGCGGGGGAGTCATGCATGCCCATCGCCGGCCAGGAGGTGGCGAGAAATGAAAGCCGTCGTCTACAAAGGGCCGTTCACCGTGGCGGTCGAGAATGTCGAGAAGCCCGGCATCCAGCACCCGAACGACGTGATCGTACGGATCACCTCCACCGCGATCTGCGGTTCGGACCTGCACATGTACGAAGGGCGTACCGCGGCCGAGCCCGGCATCGTCTTCGGTCACGAGAACATGGGAGTCATCGAGGAAATCGGACAGGGTGTCACCTCCCTCAAGGAGGGCGACCGGGTGGTGATGCCTTTCAATGTCGCCTGCGGATTCTGCACCAATTGCGTCGACGGATTCACCGGTTTCTGTCAGACCGTCAATCCGGGATTCTCGGGCGGCGCTTACGGCTATGTCGCCATGGGGCCTTGGATGGGCGGTCAGGCGGAGTACATCCGCGTTCCCTACGCCGACTTCAACTGCCTGAAGCTGCCGCCGGGTAACGAGCAGGAGACCGATTTCATGCTGCTCGCGGACATCTTCCCCACCGGTTACCACGGTTGTGAGCTCGCGCAGGTCCGCCCGGGCGAGAGCGTCGCGGTGTACGGCGGCGGGCCGGTCGGGCTCATGGCCGCCTACTCGGCTCTGCTGCGCGGCGCGAGCAAGGTCTTCGTCGTGGACCGGGTTCCCGAGCGGCTGGAGAAGGCCCGGGAGATCGGCGCGATCCCGGTGAACTTCGCCGAGGGCGACCCGGTGCAGCAGATCAAGGACCAGACGGAGGGCGTCGGCACGGACAAGGGCGTGGACGCCGTCGGCTACCAGGCGATGGCGCACAGCACGGACCGCGAGGAGCCGGCGACCGTCCTGAACTCGCTCGTCGGCACGGTCCGGCCCACCGGCGCCCTCGGCGTACCCGGTCTGTACGTCCCGGCCGACCCGGGAGGCCCCGACGAGCAGGCCAAGAAGGGCATGCTGCTCGTGTCGATCGGCAAGCTCTTCGAGAAGGGCCTGAAGATGGGCACGGGTCAGTGCAACGTGAAGCGCTACAACCGGTACCTGCGCGACATGATCATCGAGGGCCGGGCGAAGCCGAGCTTCGTCGTCTCGCACGAACTCCCCCTGGACGAGGCGTCGTCGGCGTACGACAAGTTCGACAAGCGCATCGAGGGCTACACGAAGGTGGTCCTGCATCCGTAGCCGCCGCTGGAGGTGGTCGAAGGGCGTGGGGTGGAGGTCGTGGAGACCTCCACCCCTCGGGGTGTGGCCGTTGCGGCCAGGAGAGTCGTGGACTGTCCGGGCCGCCGACGTGGAGTGGTCAGAATTCCTCCTCGTTGACGTAGACCTCGCCGGGGTCGAGGAAGCTGTCGTCGCTGTAATCGTCGGTGATGGCGTCACTGGTGACGTCGCGGTCGGGGTGGATGAGGCCACCTTCGGGGCCGTAGAGGCTGCCGGTGCCGTAACCGTCGTCGGTGATGGTCTCACCGGTGAGGCCACCGCAGTCGCAGAGGCTGTCGTCGCCTTCGTCGGTGACGAAGGAGGTAACGGCCGTGGGGTGGCTCAGGGCCGGCGTCGCGGCGGATGCCGGAAGGATGACGCCCCCGGAGATCACCGCGGTCGCGGCGACGATTGTCGCGATGCGGGAGGCCCGCCGCTCGGGCTTGGCGTCGGTGTGAATGTTGTGAGTCATGGGTCTTCCTCCGTGTTGATGCCGAGGGGCTTCCCTGCCCTGCCTCGGGGATGTGAGGTGGGGCCTCGCTGAGGATTCCGCCTCGTCGTGCGGGGCCTCGGGTCCTTGTCCTGGTGAGGCCTGGACGTCCAGTAGGCGTGAGAGGGCACTGCGGGTCACGTTCCGATGATTCGGGACTTGACGGAGGCGGGGGTGCTGGTTAAGCGCGCGGAGCTGCCGCCGGGGCACCATTGAAGGTCGTCATGGCACTGGGACTGGTCACCGTCGACCTACGCGCGAGGGTGCAGAGAGCCGTGTCGCTGCAGCTAGACCCAGGTGTCGAACCACATGCGGTTGCGCCAGGAGTCCATCGGGATCGGCTGGCCCGTGTACAGCGGGTAGAAGTTCAGGAACAGTCGCCGCGTGTGGCCGTGCTCCCGGTCGGTTCGTACGAGCAGCACGGCGCCCACCTGCCGCTCATCACCGACACGGCGATCGCATGCATCATCGCTCGCACCCTCCAGGCTGTGATCACGGATATCGCCGACTCGCTCGAAGCCTCAGGGGTGCGGAAGCTCGTGCTCGTCAACGCCCACGGCGGCAACTACGTGCTCTCCAACATCGTCCAGGAAGCCAACCCCACCGAACCGCGGATGAGCCTCTTCCCACAGAGCCGCGAGTGCAATCGAGCGCGCGAGTACGCGGGGCTGACGACAGACGCGCACACCGACATGCACGCAGGAGAGATCGAGACGTCGGTCCTGCTCCACGCGGAACCCTCCCTCGTGCGCCCCGGCTACGAGACAGCGGACCACGACGGCGGCGAGCGGCCGTTCCTCCTGACGCTCGGCATGAGGGCTACACCGAGACTGGCGTGATCGGCTTCCCGTCGAAGGCCACCCCCGAAAAGGGCAAGGCCGTCCTGACCAAGCTCGTAGAGGGTTTCGCCGAGCATCTGCGGGTCCTCGACGTCTGAGGGGACGTTGAGGTCCTCGCACCATTGCTGCCAATGAGATCTGGACGAAGCGCACGCACTGGGGAAGCGCCCGGCCGGTTATGGCCAGTGGCCCAAGCGAAGCAGGCTATCGATGGGACTTTCCCTGCTCAATCAAGGCGGCGCGCTCCGCTCGCCGCGCGCTCCCGGCTCACCGCCGTGGCCCGACGCTCCTGTCTCCGCCCCGCTCCGGCCCCGGCTACGCCGGTCGCGCGACTAGAGCGAGCCATCTTGGACGATGCCAGAGCAGGCCGACATGGGGCTGGGGGGTCGCCTCCACGGCTTTAGGCAGCCACCATGGGGCGAGCCTCGACGATCGAGGCCCACATCGGGCTTTAGCGGGCAGGTCCACAGACTGCCCGAGTCGCGGCAAGCTAACGGGCGCCAATCTGTCGCCCCATGGCAGCTCCCGCCCAACGCCGCTCCGCCGACCCTTGGCGTGCCCAGCTAGCGGTAGCCAGAGGAGGCGGTGAATCGAGGACGGAAAGCAGGCGGTCCCCGACCGTAAGGGCTAGTCGGGGACCGCTCTGGCTGGTTCGAATCACTGCGACACGTAACGCTCACCCCCGTACGAGGCAGGCGCCCAGGGTTACGAGTCGCTGACCGTGGGATGCAGTTCTTCGAGCACTTGTGCGATAAGGGACAGGATTGGTGGATCTACGCCTAGCTTCTGCGCCAAGCCGTGTACGGACTCCCGCAAGTAGGGATAGATCACAGCAACACCTATACGCTGCGTAAACCCTGCCTGAACCGATTCGTCGGCCGGCAGGTCGCCACTAACTGCAAAGTCGGCTACCGCGTCCGCTACGAACGTAGCGTCGTCGGTGTGGACGTGCAGGCGGCAGCGGACCTGAATCTGTCCGCCCTCCGCGCGGTACCAGACCTTCATGTTGGGGCCATCGGTCGGCTCCGCTTGTGAGGTCTCTGCAATACCCTCGTGAGTGGCGTGCAGCTCCAGGAAGGTGACGTCCTGCAGCTCTGCATTACTGATCAGCTTGGCCAGCTGTGGCCCAGCCTGGGAGGCTTGGGTGCGCCCTCGCTTCGTTGTCACTGAGCCGTCACAGCTCCCTCCGCGGACTCCCTCCAGGGTGCCCGGAAGGGTAGATGGCTAGGTGGCCTGGCCGCCAAGCGAACGGGCATCTCTGCCGTTTGCCGCCAGGTAGGCGCCAGGTCAGACCCTGAAGGATCAACCATCGAGCAAAGTCGGGCCCCGACAGCTCTGGCGTAGCGCTGTAGTGTCGGGTAGCGGGCGGCGCCGCCAACCCTCTCAAAGTCAGAGACGGCGGACTGTGTGGTTTCCATCCGTGCGGCCACGTCCTGCTGAGTCAGCCCTCTGCGCTTCCTCAGTACGACCAACGACTCAACCAGGCTGGCGTACGCCTCGGCGTCCTCGGCAGCAGCAATGATTTCGGGGTCGTCCGGGTCGATGCCAAGCAGCTCGTCCAGCGCAGGCGCCATCGCATCCATCTCCCCTCGTCGTGTAGCTACAGTATCGCCCAAACCCGATACTCGGGAACCTGGTATCACTCTTTTGATTGCCTCTTGCGCCACTCTTTGAGGCGGTGGTTCGCGGTGAGCTTGCGCCCAGGGGGCGTAGCCTGCGACTTCTTCTGGAAGAAGCTGAGGCCGAGTAGGAGCAGTCCACTGCTCTCCTCTGAGTAGAGGAGGCGGAAGATGCGATGGTCCCCGTCGAGCCGGATCTCCAAAAGATCTCCGCCGAGCGACTTCACGTCACCAGGGAGGGTCTGGTTGAGGCGGACGCGCTCCATCAGGGTCCGCAGCTTGGCTTGCTCGGTCCGGGTGAGCTTGCACTTGGCCAGTTCTTTCTTGATCGGGCAGGCCCCACCCTCGGTGGTATAGAAGTCCCACTCGCGCCCCAAGGCCCACCCCGCTCCCGCCCGCGCCCCTGACTTGCTTCCCAGGCTACCGGGTGTTGCATCCACCGTTGCATGGTTCAACGACAGCTGCGTTGGTTGTGCTAGGTGGGGCGAGAGGGTCGGTGGCCCGCGTGCGACAGACCACGTGATGGTGGGTACTTACCCAGCAACTGCGGCCGCAGTGGCGGCGCATCGTGTGTGAGATCTACAACTGACGTCAACTGCGGCAGACAGATGTCCTATGGAACGGCGTGATCGCAGCGTCCTGATCTCGAGGGACCACGGTCTGAGCGGAGTCCATAGAGCGGGTGTCAGCCGCCGGTCCGGCTTAAGCAGGCTGGAGCTGTGCGACGGGCCCCGAGCTGCGGGCCTCCAGCTGCTGGCCGACGCAGGCAGGGCGATCGCAGTGCGGCATCGCGGCTTCCCGCACACCTGACGCACCAAAAGGTCATCAGACGGAGCTGCGGAAATGTCCAGCCCCTGTCGGTTTCGCCTTCGATGGTGCCGGTTGGCCGGGGTGGTGGCCTAGGCATGCTCACGGTGTACGTGATTCCGGGACGATCGACGGGAATGCACGTCTCGTAGCAGCAGGAGAGTTGGGGAGGGGCAGCGAGTGGCGCAGCGTGGCAACGGTCGGGGCAGCGAGTACCAACGCCAGCAGCAGACTTTACGGCGGGCTCAGGAGCAGCAGGTTCGGCAGGCGGAGAGAGCGCGCAAGGCGGCGGAGGCGGCCGCTAAGCGGCGTGAACGTGAGCGGAGGGCGGCCTACGAGCAGCAGCAGGCAGAGCTGGCGAAGGCTCGCACGATTGGGGTTGAGCACGAAGTCGAGCAGCTGGGCCAGTTGCTGCGTGACGCTCTGGTGAGTGATCCTCCCACTTCCTTCGAGGGCCGGCGTAGTACGTACGTGCCGAAAGCGCTGGATGAGCGGGCTTGGTCCCGTACAGAAGCGGCACCAAGGTGGGAGGAGTTCGCGCCGGCAGAGCCAGGTGGGCTTGCCGCAGTTCTGGGGTTCGGCAGAAGACGGTATGAAGTTGAGGTGGCCGAAGCCCGTGTGCGATTCGGTGAGGCTGAGGAGCGGCACCGGAGAGCTGAGGAGAGGCGACGTGCGACGCTGGAACGGAAGCGCACTGAGCACCGTGCGGCCGAGAAGTTAGCGCTTGAGGAGGTCCGCGCCTTCAATGAGCGTTTGGACGGGCAGCGCGAGTCGTACCGGAGCGGGGACGCTACTGCGGTCGAGGACCACATTGGGGCCGTGTTGGATGCCTCATCCTATCCCGAGGGCTTCCCTCACGAGCATCGCATTGCGTTTCGCCCCGCTACCGGTGATGTACTGGTCGAGGTCCAGCTGCCGACTGAGACGGTAGTTCCCGCTGCACGCAGTTACAGGTACGTGAAGGCCCGGGATGAGACAACTGTGGTGCCGCGTACGGAGAAGGAGCGCAAGGAGCTCTACTCATCCGTCCTAGCACAAGTCGCTTTGCGGACCGTCCATGAAGTCTTGACCAGTGATCCGGACCGGATCATCAACGGCGTCATACTCAACGGGCACGTGAAGACGATCGATCGAGCTACCGGCCAGGAGGTCTCTCCCTGCCTGGTCACTCTCAGTGCCAGCAGGGAGCAGTTTGGGAAGCTCCGGCTTAGTCAGGTCGATCCTGCAGCGTGCCTGAAGGGTCTCAATGCGCTCGTTTCTCCGAACCCCTACGACCTCGAACCCATCAGACCCATCATCGAATTCGACCTGTCGAAGTACAGGCTGATGGACAGCATGGATGTTGTGGCCGGCCTCGACAGCAGGCCAGTTCTGGTCAAGCTGACGCCCACGGAATTCGAGCACCTGATCCGCCAGCTCTTCGAGGCGATCGGCATGGAGGCATGGAACACCCAGGCATCCAAGGACGAGGGCGTAGACGCTGTGGCCGTCAGCAAGGACCCGGTCTTCAACGGGGAATGCATCATCCAGGCCAAGCGATACAGCAAACTGGTCGGTGTCGAGTCCGTGCAAGCCCTCGCAGGCGTCGTGGAGCACAAGCGGGCCGCAAAGGGAGTTCTGATCACTACTTCCTGGTTCGGGAGGGCAAGTCACGACTTCGCGCGACAGCATGGTCGTCTGCAGCTCATCGAGGGTCCAGAACTCAAGTATTTGATCAAGGAGCACCTCGGCAAGGATGTCATCCCAGGCCCGGTTCCCCCGAAGCGCCGGCCGAGATGACGCTGGCCCGTACGGCTGCCGCCGCCTGACTAGATGTCGTGCCAATACCGTGCCAGAACCACCGGCTAGTAGCAGTCCGCGGAGGTATGCAACGGGGCCGATATGCCTACCGTGGCTGTGTCGTTCCCCAGGCCCGATGACCTGGGCAGAAATTTCAGAGATCATCGCCAGGCTTACAAGGCAGTCGTACAGCCAATCGAGTGATTGCGTGACCTTCGCCGCCCCTGTACGTTCCGCGTACGGATCGGCATGGCTTGGAGGGGGGATGCCTGAAATATGGGGTTGCGTCCTGGGAAGTGGTGTACGGGTTCGACCTGATCCGGGGGTTTGCTCCGGCTTCTGGCTGATGCCCGCATAGACGAACGGCCACCGGCTGATCTTTCAAGACGACCAAGTCTTTGAAGGAGATCAGCACGATGACCGCACCTGACAGTCTGCCCCTGCACGCTCTCGCGGAAGACAATCTCGCCTCGGCGAGTCCGGACCCGCTGCGCGCGATGGTCAAGACGTTCGCCGACGC
Source organism: Streptomyces mabaensis (assembly GCF_053763515.1). NCBI lineage: Bacteria > Bacillati > Actinomycetota > Actinomycetes > Kitasatosporales > Streptomycetaceae > Streptomyces > Streptomyces mabaensis. The sequence goes on along the minus strand of NZ_JBSOPZ010000006.1, from coordinate 204,129 downwards.
GCTGATGTCGGCGGAGGCCGACGCCCTCTGCAACGCCGAGTACGGGCAGGTCAGCGAGGAACGCGTCAACCATCGCAACGGCTACCGCCCGCGCGAGTGGGACACCCGCGCCGGGACTGTCGAACTCGCCGTCCCCAAGCTCCGGCAGGGCAGTTACTTCCCGCACTGGCTCCTCGAACGCCGTCGCCGGGCCGAACAGGCCCTCATTTCGGTGGTCGCCACCGCCTACCTGCTGGGCGTCTCCACTCGCCGGGTCGAGAAACTCGCCGAGTCCCTCGGCGTCACCCAGCTGTCGAAGTCCCAAGTCAGCGCGATGGCCAAGCACCTGGACGAACAGGTCGCCGCCTTCCGCAACCGGCCCCTGGATGCCGGGCCGTATGCGTTCGTCTGGGTCGACGCGCTCACCCAGAAGGTCCGCGAAGGCGGCCGGATCGTCAACGTCCACGCACTGATCGCGGTCGGCGTCAACGCCGACGGGCACCGCGAGATCCACGGCATCGACGTCGCCACCGCCGAGGACGGCGCCGGCTGGCTCGCCCTCCTGCGCTCACTGATCGCCCGCGGTCTGTCCGGCGTCCAGCTCGTCACCTCCGATGCCCATGTGGGCCTCGTCGACGCCATCGGCGCGGTCCTGCCTGGTGCGTCGTGGCAGCGATGTCGCACCCACTACGCGAGGAACTTGCTGAGCCAGGTTCCGAAATCGGCCCAGCCCTGGGTGGCCACACTGCTGCGGACGGTCTTCGAACAGCCCGACACCGACGCCGTCCAGGCCCAGATGAGGCACGTCCTGGACGCTCTGGAGGCCAAGTTCCCCAAGGCCGCAGCCCACTTGGACGATGCCCAGCACGATCTGCTGGCCTTCACCGCTTTCCCGCGCGAGATCTGGCGGCAGATCTGGTCGAACAATCCGCAGGAGCGGCTGAACAAGGAGATCCGCCGCCGCACCGACGTCGTCGGCATCTTCCCCGACCGCACCGCCGTGGTCCGGCTCGTCGGCGCGGTCCTGGCCGAGCAGAACGACGAGTGGACCGAGGCCCGCCGCTACATGGGCCGCGAACTCCTCGCCAAGGCCCGCCTCCACCCGATCGAGTCAGAAACCGACGACACCGTTCTGCTCACCGAACTCACCGCATAGCCTCAAAACGAGATCACCGAGTGGCCGTCGATACACCACTCCAGCGGACGTGACCCCCACCTCTCATGCTCTCAGCTCTGGTGACCTACTTGAGAGCCAACGACGCCGGCCCCGGCTTCTACCAGTTGGCCAAGGACCTCCAGCTTCTACCCATGAGCGCATCGCAGGAGGAGAAGGACAGCTTCTGGGCCAAACATGTAGGCCGACTCCACGAAGCCCACGGCGCTGGACGAACTTCGGCCTGAGTGTCTAACCGCGTGACAACCACAGCGAAACCCCGGAACTGGTGTGGGCCGCCTATCGTCGCCCGGGAAGGATTCGACGGTGTCGCCTGACATCCACGGCTGACATCAACGAGGCCGGACGGCAGCGACTCCGGGCGGCCGTATGCATCAGCGCAGGCGCCACGGCATCCGACCGACGAGGCAGGTCGATCGAACTCCTAAAGCGGTGATCAGCCACTCTGAACTCGCGTTGTGGGTCATGTGTGGGCCAGAGAGCCACCCAGAGGGCTCGAGCGGGCGTGTAGGCGCGGAGTACGACAGCGCTCCGCGGTGCGCAGGCGGCCCGGAACCCTGGGCCGTCTGTGGGCCGTCAAAGGGCGGCCCAGGACGACCAGCAACCACCATCAACAACCACGGCTGGCCCGGCACCGAGAGGTGTCGGGCCCGCCGTTGTTGCAGCTAGACCCAGGTGTCGAACCACATGCGGTTGCGCCAGGAGTCCATCGGGATCGGCTGGCCCGTGTACAGCGGGTAGAAGTAGATGAAGTTCCAGACGATCAGCAGCACCAGCAGGCCCGAACCCACCGCCCCGATCGTGCGGCGCCGTTCGCTCGCGCCCGCCGGCCCCAGCAGGGCGCCGATCATCATCGCCACCGCCAGGCAGAGGTAGGGCACGAACACGACCGCGTAGAAGAGGAAGATCGTGCGCTCCTGGTAGTTGAACCAGGGCAGATAGCCCGCCGCGATCGCACAGGCGATCGCGCCCGCCCGCCAGTCGCGGCGGAACGCCCAGCGCCACAGTACGTACAGCAGCGCCAGGCAGCCCGCCCACCACAGCAGCGGGGTGCCCAGGGCCAGGACCTCGCGGGCGCACTTGCCCGCCTCCGTCGCCGGGCAGCCGTCGTCACCGGCGGCCGGCGACTCGTAGAAGTACGAGACGGGCCGGCCCAGCACCAGCCAGCTCCACGGATTCGACTCGTACGTGTGGGCCGAGGTCAGGTCCACATGGAACTGGTAGACCTCGGTCTCGTAGTGCCACAGGCTGCGCAGCCAGTCCGGCAGCCAGGTGAAGCTCCCGCCCGCGCCGTCGCCCTTGGCCCAGTCCCGGAAGTAGCCGCCCTTGCCGTTGTCGGGGCTGAGGATCCAGCCGGTCCACGAGGCGACGTACGTGACCAGTGCGACCGGCACCGTGGAGACGAAGGCCGGCAGCGCGTCCCGCCGCAGCATCGCCCGGTACGGACTCACCGCGCCCGCGACCCGCCGCGCGCCCACGTCCCACAGGACCGTCAGGATGCCGAAGAAGACGATGACCACGGCGCCGTTCCACTTGGTGCCGAACGCCAGGCCCAGGCACACGCCCGCCGCGATCCGCCAGGGCCGCGGGCCCAGCCGCAGCGTCTGGGCGATCGCGACGCTAGGGCGCGTCACCCCGTCGGCGTCGACCGGCAGGGCCGCCGCGAGCCGGGCGCGCGCCCGGTCGCGGTCGATGAGCAGGCAGCCGAACGCGGCCAGCACGAAGAACATCAGCACCTGGTCGAGCAGCGCGGTGCGGCTCATCACGAAGTGCAGCCCGTCGACGGCCAGCAGCGCGCCCGCCAGACAGCCCAGGAAGGTGGAGCGGAAGAGCCGTCGGCCGATGCGGCACAGCATCAGCACCGAGAGCGTGCCGAGCACGGCGGTCATGAACCGCCAGCCGAACGGATCGAAGCCGAAGATCCACTCGCCCGCGCCGATGACCCACTTGCCGACCGGCGGGTGCACCACATAGCCGGGGTCCGTGGGAATCGCGACCTTCGACGGGTCGGCGATGATCGCTTTGTCGATGTCCTTGGGCCAGCTGGACTCGATCCCGCGGTTGATCAGCGCCCAGGCGTCCTTGGCGTAGTACGTCTCGTCGAATATCACCGCCTTGGGGCTGCCCAGGTTCACGAACCGCAGCACCCCCGCCACCAGGGCCACCAGCAGCGGTCCGCCCCACGCCGACCAGCGCACCAGGCGCTGCGCGACGCCGGGTGGCAGCCCGAGCACCGTCCACAGGTGTGCGGACGGCTTTGTGTACGGAGGCACCAGCCGCTCACGGACACCCGCGTTCGCCGGGGTCGCGTAGCCGAACCGGCGCAGCCGCCGCTGCCAGGACGGCGGCTCTTCGTCGGCGGCCCGGGCGGGGTGGGTCGCAGTGGTGGTCACCGGGTCATCGTAGGGAACGGATCTGTGCCGGGGGTGGGCGCGGGCCCTGCGAGGATGGTCGGGTGACAGGAACGCTGGTACTCGCAGGGACCCCCATCGGTGACGTCGCGGACGCGCCGCCCCGGCTCGCCGCCGAGCTGGAGACGGCCGACGTCGTCGCCGCCGAGGACACCCGGCGGCTGCGCCGGCTGACCCAGGCGCTGGGCGTGCACACCTCGGGGCGTGTCGTGTCGTACTTCGAGGGCAACGAGTCCGCCCGTACGCCCGAACTGGTCGAGGCCCTGGAGGGCGGCGCCCGGGTGCTGCTGGTCACCGACGCCGGGATGCCGTCCGTCTCCGATCCCGGCTACCGGCTGGTCGCCGCGGCCGTCGAGAAGGACATCAAGGTCACCGCCGTCCCCGGGCCCTCCGCCGTGCTGACCGCCCTGGCCCTGTCGGGCCTGCCGGTGGACCGCTTCTGCTTCGAGGGCTTCCTGCCCCGCAAGGCGGGCGAGCGCCTCGGCCGGCTGCGCGAGGTCGCCGGCGAGCGCCGCACCCTCGTCTACTTCGAGGCCCCGCACCGGCTGGACGACACGCTCGCCGCGATGGCCGAGGTGTTCGGCGAGGAGCGGCGGGCCGCGGTCTGCCGTGAGCTGACCAAGACGTACGAGGAAGTCAAGCGCGGCCCGCTCGCGGCGCTCGCCGCCTGGGCGGCCGAGGGCGTCCGCGGCGAGATCACCGTCGTCGTGGAGGGCGCGGCGGACACCGGACCGCAGGAGCTCGACCCGGCCGAGCTGGTCCGCCGCGTGCAGGTGCGTGAAGAGGCGGGGGAGCGGCGCAAGGAGGCCATCGCGGCGGTGGCGGCGGAGGCCGGGCTGCCCAAGCGGGAGGTGTTCGATGCCGTGGTGGCGGCAAAGAACGCGGCACGGAAGGTGCCATAAGTCGGTAAAGGGCTAACCTGAAAAGCAAACCTTAGGCCGCGCACCGGGCCGATTCGCCATGAGCTGCCCAAAACCGCTCCAACAGACGACAGACCTGATGCGCTCCCGCCGGAACAGGCGTCCACTGGTCTCGGGGCTGTCCGGCCAAGATCCGCCGGACAGCCCCGAGTGCCACCAGCGGACCAGAGGAGCTGGCATGAGTGAGATCGCAGACACCCCGACCCCTGCCACCGCTCACCCCACGAGCAGCGGCGTGGCCACCGCGCACGAGTCCTACGCGTTCGCCTGCATGAGGTGCGGGTACGGCTGGGAGCAGTCGTACGACATCGAGCACCATGTCGACGGCCAGGGCAGGCAGTTCGTCACGTACAAGGCCAACGGGGAGCGGGTCCCCTCGCCGCTCTCGAAGCCCACCTGCCTGAACTGCGGCATGCATGTCGTGCGCATCATGCGGGCCGGTCAGGTCTCCTCGGTACTGGGCACGCTGGAGGAGCTGTACCACTACCCGGTCGCGCCGGGGATCGCCGGGCCGGTCCCGGCCGGCCACCCGGTCAAGCACCCGCCCAAGCCGGCCGGGCCGGCCGGTGAGGCGGCCGCCGCGGAGCGCGCGACGCCGGGTACGGGCGAGGCCGAAGTCGGGCACCACTGGCAGCTCTCCCACTTGTTCCGCGCCTTCCACCGCAAGTGATACGGCTCCGCGGCCCCTCGTAGGATCGGCCCATGCCGAACACTCCCGGGGCCAAGGACGCTCCGCCGCCGCTGCCCGAACCGCTCGGGGTGCCGGTCGCCGACTCGCACACGCACCTCGACATGCAGGAGGGCACCGTCGAAGGTGCCCTGGAGAAGGCGGCCTCGGTCGGCGTCACCACGGTGGTCCAGGTGGGCTGCGACGTGAAGGGCTCGCGCTGGGCGGCGGAGACGGCTGCCGCGTGGGAGAACGTGTGGGCGACGGTCGCCCTCCACCCCAACGAGGCCCCGCGCATCGTCCACGGCGACCCCGACGGCTGGTCGCGCCAGGGAGCGCGCGAGGCGGGCGGGGACGCGGCCCTCGACGACGCGCTCGCCGAGATCGACCGGCTGGCCGCGCTGCCGCACGTGCGGGGCGTGGGCGAGACCGGGCTGGACTACTTCCGCACCGGACCCGACGGGATGGCCGCGCAGGAGCGTTCCTTCCGCGCGCACATCGAGATTGCCAAACGGCACGGCAAGGCGCTCGTCATCCACGACCGCGACGCGCACGCCGATGTGCTGCGCGTGCTGCGGGAGGAGGGGGCGCCCGAGCGGACCGTCTTCCACTGCTATTCGGGCGACGCGGAGATGGCCGAGGTCTGCGCGGCCGCGGGCTATTTCATGTCCTTCGCCGGCAACATGACCTTCAAGAACGCCCAGCCGCTGCGCGACGCGCTCGCCGTCGCGCCGCTCGATCTCGTGCTCGTCGAGACGGACGCGCCCTTCCTGACGCCCGCGCCCTACCGCGGACGGCCCAACGCGCCGTATCTCGTTCCGGTCACGGTCCGGGCCATGGCCGCGGTGCGGGGCATCCACGAGGACGCCATGGCGGAAGCGATCTCCGTGAACACGGCTCGTGCGTTCGATTACTGAGTGAAGCCGCGCCGCTTTGGAGAGTGACGGCCGCTCCGCTAGTGTCCCGGCCCGCAGCGTCAGACAGGGCCTAGGCGGGACCGGACACTGGAGCGAGCGTCGTGAGCAATTCGCAGGGCAGTCACCGGGCGGTGCGCGGGGGCGACGTGCCGTTCGCCGAGCAGGCGACCCTCCCGGCCGGCCTCCCGTACGCCCGTGAGCCCGCGCCCACACCCCCGCGCACACCCACGCTCCCGGTACCGCTGGCGGCCGGGGCGGCCGGCGGCCGGGCCGAGGCCCGCCGGGCCGCCCGCCGGCGCAAGGCCGTCCAGGCGCCCGAGGGGCTGCGCCGCATGCTCCCCAAGGCGCTGGTCATGGCGTTCCTGGCCGGCGGCACCTCGGCGTTCCTCGTGCACGACAAGGCGGTACGGCTCACCGTCGACGGCGTCCCGCGCACCATGCACACCTTCGCCGACGACGTGGAGGAACTGCTGGAGGACCAGGGGGTCGAGGTCGGCCGGCACGACATCGTCGCCCCCGCCCCCGGCGCCGAGCTGGCCAACGGCGACGAGGTCGTCGTCCGGTACGGCCGCCCCGTCACGCTCACGCTCGACGGCCGGCGCCGCCAGGTGTGGACCACCGCGCGCACCGTCGACGGCGCACTGCGCCAGCTCGGGGTGCGCGCGGAGGGCGCGTACCTCTCCGCCTCGCGCTCCTCCGCCATCTCCCGCCACGGCCTCACGCTGGACGTCCGCACCGAGCGCACGGTCACCTTCATGGCCGACGGCCGCGAGCACACCATCCGTACGAACGCCGCGACCGTGGCGGAGGCCCTCGGGGAGGCCGGCCTCACCCTGCGCGGCCAGGACACCACCTCCGTGCCGCCCGGCTCCTTCCCGCGCGACGGCCAGACCGTCACCGTCATGCGGATCACCGGGTCGAAGCAGGTCCGCGAGGAGCCGATCCGGTTCGACGTCCGCCGGACCGAGGACCCGTCGCTCTTCACCGGTACGGAGGTCGTCGTACGCGCCGGTGAACCGGGCTCCCGGCGGGTCACCTACGCCCTGCGCAGCGTCAACGGCGTCCGGCAGAAGCCCCGGAGGATCGCCGAAGAGGTGGTACGCAAGCCGGTCACCCAGCTCGTCAGGGTCGGCACCAGGACGCGGCCGGCGTCCGTCCAGGGCGCCGACGGGCTCAACTGGAGCGGGCTCGCCCGCTGTGAGTCGGGCGGCCGCCCCGGCGCGGTCGATCCCTCGGGCACGTACGGCGGGCTGTACCAGTTCGACACCCGCACGTGGCAGGCCCTGGGCGGCAGCGGCCGGCCGCAGGACGCGAGCGCGGGCGAGCAGACGTACCGGGCGAAGAAGCTGTACGTACAGCGGGGCGCGAGCCCCTGGCCGCACTGCGGCCGGCTGCTCCGCGGCTGACCCTTAGGCTTGACCGGTGAGCACCACTGAACCCGAGCCGTCCGACGCCCTGCTGGGGCCCGCCGACATCCGCGAACTGGCCGCCGCGCTGGGCGTACGTCCCACCAAGCAGCGCGGCCAGAACTTCGTCATCGACGCCAACACGGTCCGGCGGATCGTGCGCACGGCGGGCGTGCGGCCGGACGACGTGGTGGTGGAGGTCGGGCCGGGGCTCGGCTCGCTGACGCTGGCGCTGCTGGAGGCGGCGGACCGGGTCGTCGCGGTCGAGATCGACGACGTACTGGCCGGTGCGCTGCCCGCGACGATCGCGGCCCGGATGCCGGCCCGCGCGGACCGTTTCTCCCTCGTGCACACCGACGCGATGCTGGTCGAGGAGCTGCCGGGCCCGCCACCGACCGCGCTGGTCGCCAATCTCCCGTACAACGTCGCCGTGCCGGTCCTGCTCACCATGCTGGACCGCTTTCCGACCATCGAGCGGACGCTGGTCATGGTCCAGGCGGAGGTCGCCGACCGGCTGGCCGCCAAGCCCGGCAACAAGGTGTACGGAGTGCCGTCGGTGAAGGCCAACTGGTACGCGGAGGTCAAGCGCGCCGGGGCCATCGGCCGCAACGTGTTCTGGCCGGCGCCGAACGTCGACTCGGGGCTCGTCGCGCTGGTGCGCCGGTCCGAACCGCTGAAGACCACCGCCACCAAGGCGGAGGTCTTCGCGGTCGTCGACGCGGCCTTCGCGCAGCGCCGCAAGACGCTGCGGGCCGCGCTCGCCGGCTGGGCCGGATCGGCCCCCGCCGCCGAGGCGGCGCTGGTCGCGGCCGGGGTCTCGCCGCAGGCGCGGGGCGAGGCGCTGACGGTCGAGGAGTTCGCCCGTATCGCGGAGGCGGCGAAGGCGGCGGAGTCCGACAGGGATGCGAAGGAGACGTCCGCGTGAGCAGGAGCATCACGGTCCGCGTGCCCGCGAAGGTCAATGTGCAGCTCGCGGTGGGCGGCCCGCGCCCGGACGGCTTCCACGACCTGGCGAACGTCTTCCTCGCGGTGAGCCTGTACGACGAGGTCACGGTCACGCCCGCCGACACGCTGCGGATCACCTGCTCCGGCCCGGACGCGCACCAGGTCCCGCTGGACCGTACGAACCTGGCGGCGCGGGCGGCAGAACTGCTGGCCGCGCGCAACGGCATCGCGCCCGACGTGCACCTCCACATCGCCAAGGACATCCCCGTCGCCGGCGGCATGGCCGGCGGCAGCGCGGACGGCGCGGGCGCGCTGCTCGCGTGCGACGCGCTGTGGGGCACGGGCGCCTCGCGGGCCGAACTGCTCGACATCTGCGCCGAACTGGGCAGCGATGTGCCGTTCAGCCTGGTCGGCGGTGCGGCGCTCGGCACCGGCCGCGGCGAGCACCTGACGCCGCTGGACGTCGGCGGTACCTTCCACTGGGTCTTCGCGGTGGCCGACGGCGGGCTGTCCACCCCCGCGGTGTACCGGGAGTTCGACCGCCTGACCGAGGGCACGGACGTTCCTCTCCCCGAGGCGTCCCCGGCCCTGCTGGCCGCCCTGCGCACCGGCGACCCCGCCGCGCTGGCGGACGCCCTGGCCAACGACCTGCAGCCCGCGGCGCTGTCGCTGCGCCCGTCCCTGGCCGACACCCTGGCGGCGGGCACGGCGGCCGGCGCCCTGGCGGCGCTGGTCTCGGGCTCCGGCCCGACGACGGCGTTCCTGACGAAGGACGCGGACTCGGCGGAATCGGTCGCGAAGGCCCTGCTGACCTCGGGAACCTGCCGCACGGCCCGGGTGGCGTCGTCGCCGGCCGAGGGCGCGACCGTGATCCCGGCCAACTAGGCTGGGGAGTCGATCCAACCCGTCCCAGGAGCGTTGATGGCCGTCAATCTGGTCAATGTCGAGGCAGTCAGCAAGGTGTACGGCACCCGTACCCTGCTCGACGGCATCTCCCTCGGCGTGTCCGAGGGGGACCGGATCGGTGTCGTGGGCCGCAACGGTGACGGCAAGACGACCCTCATCCGGATGCTCGCGAAGCTGGAGGAGGCCGACAGCGGCCGGGTCACCCACAGCGGCGGTCTGCGCCTCGGGGTGCTGACCCAGCACGATTCGCTCGACCCCGCCGCGACCGTCCGGCACGAGATCATCGGCGACCTCGCCGACCACGAGTGGGCCGGCAACGCCAAGATCCGAGACGTACTGACCGGGCTCTTCGGCGGGCTGGACCTGCCCGGCTTCGGGCACGGGCTGGACACCGTGATCGGCCCGCTCTCCGGCGGTGAGCGCCGCCGGATCGCGCTGGCCAAGCTGCTGATCGCCGAACAGGACCTGGTCGTCCTCGACGAGCCGACGAACCACCTCGACGTCGAGGGCATCGCCTGGCTGGCCCAGCACCTCCAGGTGCGCCGCTCGGCGCTGGTCTGCGTCACCCACGACCGCTGGTTCCTCGACCAGGTGTGCACCCGGATGTGGGACGTCCAGCGGGGTGATGTGCACGAGTACGAGGGCGGCTACAGCGACTACGTGTTCGCGCGGGCCGAGCGCGAGCGCATCGCCGCCACCGAGGAAGTGAAGCGGAAGAACCTCGTCCGTAAGGAGCTGGCCTGGCTGCGGCGCGGCGCCCCGGCCCGGACCAGCAAGCCGCGGTTCCGGGTGGAGGCGGCCAACGAGCTGATCGCGGACGTGCCGCCGCCCCGGGACACCGCCGAGCTGATGAAGTTCGCGAACTCACGCCTGGGCAAGACGGTGTTCGACCTGGAGGACGTGACGGTCCAGGCCGGGCCGAAGGTGCTGCTCAAGCACCTCACCTGGCAGCTCGGCCCGGGCGACCGGATCGGCCTCGTCGGCGTGAACGGCGCGGGCAAGACCTCGCTGCTACGGGCGCTGGCCGAGGCGGCCCGTACCCAGGGCGACGTACAGCCGGTGGCCGGGAAGATCGCGGTCGGCAGGACCGTGAAGCTCGCCTACCTCTCGCAGGAGGTCGGCGAACTCGACCCGTCCCTGCGGGTGCTGGAGGCGGTCCAGCGGGTGCGCGACCGGGTGGACCTGGGCAAGGGCCGTGAGATGACGGCGGGGCAGCTGTGCGAGCAGTTCGGCTTCTCGAAGGAGAAGCAGTGGACGCCCGTCGGCGACCTCTCGGGCGGGGAGCGGCGCCGGCTGCAGATCCTGCGTCTGCTGATGGACGAGCCGAACGTCCTCTTCCTCGACGAGCCGACGAACGACCTCGACATCGAGACGCTGACCCAGCTGGAGGACCTGCTCGACGGCTGGCCCGGCTCGATGATCGTCATCAGTCACGACCGGTTCTTCATCGAGCGGACCACCGACAAGGTGCTGGCGCTGCTCGGCGACGCGTCGCTGCGGATGCTGCCGCGCGGGCTCGACGAGTACCTGGAGCGCCGCCGCCGGATCATCGAGTCCGCGACGCCCGCTCCGGCGGTCGCCGCGGCTGCGGCTGCGGCGAAGGAGAAGCCGGCCGGTGACGCACGCGCGGCGAAGAAGGAACTGCAGAAGATCGAGCGGCAGTTGAACAAGCTCTCCGACCGGGAGACCAGCCTGCACGCGCAGATCGCCGACAACGCCACCGACTTCGGGAAGGTGGCGAAACTGGACACGGAACTGCGCGAACTGCTCGCCGAGCGGGACACGTTGGAAATGCGCTGGCTGGAGCTTGCGGAGGACGCGTGAAGACCGCGGCAGCCGTATAACGCCGCATAACAAGGCCGTCACAGGCCGGTCCTCCCTTGGGAACAGGGGCTGGACCGGCCCTTCGCGCACCAGGGCGGAGTGATAGAAAGAACTCCCGCTCGACTGACGTGTATATGCGGGATCCATGCCCGATTCGCTCCTTTCCGGCGGTGTTTCACGCGTCGGAATTGCGGGGGAGGCCGGTCGGGCGGTGGACCCCCGCGTGAAGAGGTAAGTGCTGATGAGTCAGCCGCCCAACCAGCCACCGCCGGGGGGCTTCGGCGCGCCCCAGGACCCCCAGCAGGGGGCTCCGCAGATGCCGCCGGTCCCGCCGGCCCAGCCCGGTTACGGCTATCCGCAGGCACCGCAGCCCGGTTACGGCTACCCGCAGGGCGCGCAGCCCGCGGGGGACAACCCGTACGCGCAGCAGCAGCCCGGCGGCCCGTACGGACAGCAGCCCGGCCCGTACGGCCAGCCCGGCCCGTACGGACAGCAGCCCGGTCAGCCCGGCGGCGCGTACGGCTATCCCCCCCAGCAGTTCCCGGGCGCCCCGGCGGCGGCCGGCGGCGGCCGGAACCCGTTCAAGGGCAAGCCCGCGCTCATCATCGCCGCGGCCGTGGCCGGCCTGCTCGTGATCGGCGGCGGTGCCTACGCGCTGGTCGGCAGCGGCGACACCGACGACAACAAGCCGAAGGCCGGCAAGAGCCAGGAGGCGGCGCCGACCGGCTCGCCCACCGTCGACGAGGGCGACGGCAACGGCGACGGCCGGGAGGGCAACGTGGACCTCAACGCCGGGCGCAAGCCGGGCGAGGACAAGGTCCTGTGGCTGAAGACGAACGACGTCGACGTGCCCGGCAGCGGCGCGGATGCGCTCGGCATGTGGTTCGCGGGCGATGTGGTCGTCAAGGCCGCGTACCGGTCCGTCACCGCGTACGGCGTCGCCGACGGCCGCAAGCGCTGGTCCGTGCCGTTCACCGGCGACATCTGCGGGGCGCCCCGGCAGACCACCGCGGACGGCAAGGTCGTGGTCGGTTTCAAGGGCGGCACCTCGAAGGACGCCGACTGCAACCAGCTCAAGATGATCGACCTCAAGTCCGGCAAGGAGGGATGGACGAAGGAGATCCCCGAGGAGGGCGCCTTCGACATCATGACCCAGCTGGACCTGGCGATCAGCGGGAACACCGTGACCGCCACCCGGATGGGCCCCTCCAGCGCCTTCCAGGTCAGCGACGGCAAGAAGCTGTTCGTCAAGGCGTCCGGTCCGTGCAGTGTCAGCTCGTTCGCGGGCGGCGCCAAGCTGGTCGCCGTTGAGTCCTGCCACAAGACGGAGACCGAACAGGTCGAGGAGTTCGACCCGGTGACCGGCAAGCCCAAGTGGACGTTCAAGGTCCCCAAGGGCTGGTCGGTCCGCAAGGTGTTCTCCGTGAACCCTCTTGTCCTTTACATGACCAACAAGGACAAGAACCAGTGGAACGTCACCACCCTCAACGCCGACAGCGTCCGCTCGCAGCTCGACACCAAGGACAACTTCCAGCCCGACTGCGGATTCTCGATCATCGACCGTGATCTGCAGGCCTGTATCGGCGCGGCCGCCGACGCCGGCACGCTTTACCTGCCGACCGAGCCCAAGCAGGGCAGCGGCGGCGGACGTTCCAACGAGGTCGTCGCCTTCGACCTCGACACCGGTAAGGCCAAGTGGCGTTCGGCGGCCGGCGAGGGCCGCACGATGCTGCCGCTGCGGGCCGAGGGCGGGACCGTCGTGGCGTACCTGGAGCCCTCGTACGACAAGGGCGGCGCGGTCGTGAGCATCCCCGCGGGCGGCGGCAAGCCGAAGGTGCTGCTTCAGCACCCCGAGGCGGCCTCCGACGTCGAGGACTCCTTCTTCTCCAAGCAGGTCGACTACGTGGACGGCCGGTTCTTCGTCTCGACCACCCGGCTCTCGGGCAAGGACGACACCCAGGAGAAGCTCATGATCGCCTTCGGCAAGTGAGCCCGCCGCGTACGTCCCCGACCCCCGTCCCCCACTCCCCTTCCTCAGAGGTACGACCGCGATGACCCAGCCGCCTCCGCCCCCCAACCAGCCGCCCCCGCCGCCCAACCAGCCGCCGCAGGGCGGGTTCGGCGCGCCCCAGGACCCCCCGCCCGGCGGGTTCGGCGCACCGCAGCAGCCCCCGGCGTACGGCTATCCGCAGACCCAGCCGCCGGGTGGCCCCGGTTACGGCTACCCGCAGACCCCGCCGCCCGGGCAGCACGGCTACGGCTACCCGGCCCAGCCCCCCATGCCCCAGCCGGTCTACCCCGGCAGCGGGGGCACCGGTGGCGCCGGCGGTGGCGGCGGCAAGAAGCTCAACGCCCAAATGATGATCATCATTGCGGCGGTCGTCGCAGTGGCCCTGATCATCGGCGGAGGCGTCTGGTACGCCTCCGGCAAGGACGACAACGGCGGCAAGCCGGACGAGTCCAAGGGCACCTCGGGCCCGACAGAGGGCGGCGAGGGAGGCAAGGGCGGCGACACCCTCGGCTTCCAGGGCGAGGGCAAGGAGAAGCCCCCGGCCGACACGAAGTCCCAGGTCGCCTTCCAGGTGCCGCAGCCCGCGGTCGACAGCGTGACCTCGGTGGAAGGCTCCTGGGCCACCGACACGGTGTACGCCAAGAGCGGCCTGGGCCAGATCATCGGCTACGACCCGGCCAAGGGGACCCAGAAGTGGGCCATCCCGCTGCCGGGCCAGGTCTGCGCGGCGACGCACCACGTCACCCAGGACAACAAGACGGCGATCGTGTTCGAGCCCGCCAAGCGGACCGCCACCGAGAAGTACCAGCCGTGCACCGAGGTCGGCGTCATCGACCTCGACGCCGGCAAGCTGCTGTGGACCAAGTCCGCCAAGGGCGCCAACGGCGGCGACGCCGCGATCGACTTCAAGGAGGTCACCATCGGCGGCCCCACCGTCGCCGCGGGCGGCATCCGGGGCGGCGCCGCGTGGAACCTCGCGGACGGTGCGCCCCGATGGGTGCCCAAGGTCGATCCCGAAGGCTGCTACGACATGGGCTACGCCGGTGGTGAGGCGCTGGCCACCGTCCGCAAGTGCGGCTCGTACGACGACCGGTACCTGCTCATCCAGGCGCTGAACCCGGCCACGGGCGCGCCGCTGTCCACGTACAAGATGACGGCCGGCATCGAGTGGGCCAGCATCGTCTCCAGCAAGCCGCTGGTGGTCGCGGCCGACGTCGGCGACAGCGCCGGCGACGGCAGCGGTATCTCCGACTTCTTCTCGATCGACGAGAAGACCGGCAAGCTGCGCAGCAAGATCACGGTCGACGCCGACCGGTACGCGGCCCTGTGCGCCAGCACCCAGGTCGAGTCCTGCCAGAAGGTCGTGGTCGGCAACGGCCGGATCTACGTGCCCACCGAGGAGCACGAGGGCACCGACGAGTACAGCGACACCAACGAGATCGTCTCCTTCGACCTGATGACCGGCAAGGCGACCACCGACCGGGCGGACGCGGGCGGCAGCTACACGATGTTCCCGCTGCGCATGGACGGCGGCGACATCATCGCGTACAAGTGGCCCCCGTACGACAAGGGCGGACAGATCGTCAGCATCGACGGCCGTACGTTCAAGCAGACGGTGCTGCTGGAGAACCCGGGCGAGAAGTCGGTGCGCGCGGCGGAGACCAGCTTCTCGACGGACTACGCGGAGATCCGGTACACGAGCGGCCGGATGTACACCTCCGAGGTCACGATCAGTAAGCCGTACAGCACCACGGACAAGGAGTACCTGGTGGTTGCCTTCGCCGCCGGATGACGGTCGGCGCGGCAGATACGGAACCCAGCAGGTACGGAAGCCCCCGGAATGGCGAAGAATTCGGCATTCCGGGGGCTTCCGCCCGGTAACGGGCGCGCAAAGTCGAACAAGCGTGTAGCTTGCCGGGGTCAGGAGGGCCGGGGGGCCCGCTCCTGGGGGATGGGGGGTTCGATGGGAGTGCGGCTCATGGTGGTCGACGACCACCGTCTGCTGGCCGAGGCGCTCGCCTCGGCGCTGAAACTGCGCGGGCACCGGGTGCTCGCCGCGGCCGCGCCCACCTCGGGCGCCGCCGAGCTGGTCGTGAGCAGGGCACCGGAGGTGTGCCTGTTCGGTACGGCGAACCCGGCCGAACCGGACGCCTTCGAGCCGATCGTACGGATCAAGCGCGAGCGGCCGCAGGTGGCCGTGGTGGTGCTGGGCCCGGTGCCGAGCCCGCGCGGGATCGCCGCGGCCTTCGCGGCCGGCGCCTCGGGGTACGTACGCCACGACGAACGCATCGAGGGCGTCGAGCGCGCGATGGTCAAGGCCCGGACGGGCGAGGCGGCGGTCGCGCCGCAGCTGCTTCAGGGGGCCTTCGCCGAGCTGCTCAACCCGGCCGCCCAGCCGGACGACGAGGGCACCCGGCTGCTGCGGATCCTGACGCCGCGCGAAGTGGAGGTGCTGGTCCGGGTCGCGGAGGGCGAGGACACCCGGCTGATCGCCGCGGGGATGGGGATCGCTTCGAGTACGGCCCGGACACATGTCCAGCGGGTGCTGATGAAGCTGGGCGTCGGGTCCCGCCTGGAGGCGGCGGCGCTCGCGGCGCGCACCGGGCTGCTGGACCGCGCGCCCGTACCGGGGCAGCCCACGGCATCGTCCCGGGACGACTGACCCCCGGAACGCACGATCTGAGCGGTACGGGAGCGGATACCCGTACCGCTCACCGGCATGTCCACCGCAGCCGCCCCTTGACGGTGCTGTTGACTTGTGATTCTTTGTGTTCGGTTATGTTTGATCGGTGCAAGGGAGGTGCTGCGCGTGAAGAAGACCTCCGTCCGGCTCGCGGACGGCCGTGAGCTGGTCTACTTCGACGCCCGTGACGACGCCGTCCGCGACGCCGTCGACCCGCGCCCGCTCGAAGCCGTCTCCACCACCTCCGAGATCCGTCGCGACGCGCTCCTTGGCGACTCCGTCGCCATCGCCTCGCACCGCCAGACCCGCACCTACCACCCGCCCGCGGACGACTGCCCGCTCTGCCCGTCCCGCGACGGACGGCACAGCGAGATCCCCGCCCCGGACTACGACGTCGTCGTCTTCGAGAACCGCTTCCCCTCCCTCGCCGGCGACTCCGGCCGCTGCGAGGTCGTCTGCTTCACCTCCGACCACGACGCCTCGTTCGCCGATCTCACCGACGCGCAGGCGGCGCTGGTCCTTCGGGCGTGGACCGACCGCACCGCCGAACTGGCCGAACTCCCGCAGGTCAAGCAGGTGTTCTGCTTCGAGAACCGGGGCGCGGAGATCGGTGTCACGCTCGGCCACCCGCACGGGCAGATCTACGCGTACCCCTTCACCACACCCCGCACCGCGCAGATGCTGCGCTCGCTCGCCGCGCACGCGGAGGCGACGGGCGGCCGGAACCTCTTCGACGACGTCGTCGCGCGCGAGTGCGCCGAGGGAAAGCGGGTGGTCCTGGAGGGGGAGCACTGGGTGGCCTTCGTCCCGTACGCCGCCCACTGGCCGTACGAGGTGCACCTCTACCCCCGGCGGCGGGTCCCCGACCTGCGCGCCCTCGACGACGCGGCGCGCGCCGAGTTCCCGGGGATCTATCTGGAGCTGCTGAGGCGGTTCGACCGGATCTTCGGGCCCGGCGAGCCCCCGACGCCGTATATCGCCGCCTGGCACCAGGCTCCCTTCGGTCCGCCGGAGGAAACCGGCGTCGACCGGCAGGAATTCGCTCTTCACCTTGAGCTTTTCACCATCAGGCGCACTTCCGGCAAGCTGAAGTTCCTCGCGGGCTCCGAATCCGGCATGAACGTGTTCATCAACGACGTGCCGCCCGAGGCCGCGGCCGAGCGACTGCGAGAGGTAGCGAGCAAGTGAACGCAAAGTACCTGGTCACCGGCGGTGCGGGATATGTCGGCAGTGTGGTGGCGGCCCATCTGCTGGAGGCCGGCCATCAGGTGACCGTGCTCGACGACCTCTCCACCGGATTCCGGGAAGGGGTCCCGGCCGGCGCCGCCTTCATCGAGGGCCGCATCCAGGACGCCGACCGGTGGCTGGACTCCTCGTACGACGGCGTGCTGCACTTCGCCGCCTTCTCGCAGGTCGGCGAGTCCGTCGCGCACCCGGAGAAGTACTGGGCCAACAACGTCGGCGGGACCATGGCACTGCTGGCCGCCATGCGCGGGGCCGGCGTGCGCAAGCTGGTCTTCTCCTCCACCGCGGCGACCTACGGCGAGCCGGTCGCCACCCCGATCACCGAGACCGCCGCCACCGCGCCGACCAGCCCGTACGGCGCCTCCAAGCTCGCCGTCGACCACATGATCACCGGCGAGTGCGCGGCGCACGGACTGGCCGCCGCGTCGCTGCGGTACTTCAACGTGGCCGGCGCGCACGGGGCGTACGGGGAGCGGCACGACCCCGAGTCGCACCTCATCCCGCTGGTCCTCCAGGTCGCCCGGGGCCGGCGCGAGGCCATCTCCGTCTACGGCGACGACTACCCCACCCCGGACGGCACCTGCGTCCGCGACTACATCCATGTCGCGGACCTCGCCGAGGCACACCTCCTCGCCCTGGACGCCGCCGTCACCGGCGAGCACCTGATCTGCAACCTCGGCAACGGCAACGGCTTCTCGGTCCGCGAAGTCATCGAGACCGTACGCAAGGTCACCGGCCAGCAGGTCCCGGAGATCACCGCGGAGCGCCGCCCCGGCGACCCCGCCGTCCTCGTCGCCTCCGCGGAGACGGCCAGGAAGCGGCTGGGCTGGCAGCCCTCGCGCGCCGACCTGGCCGGCATCGTCGCCGACGCCTGGGCGTTCGCCCGACGGAAGGACAACGAGACGTGAGCGTCGCCGACGACTTCGCGGAGCTGTACGGGACCGCACCCGAAGGGGTATGGGCGGCTCCCGGCCGGGTGAACCTCATCGGCGAGTACACCGACTTCAACGACGGTTTCGTGATGCCGCTGGCCCTCCCGCACACCGCGGTCGCCGCCGTCTCGCGGCGCGGGGACGGGGTCCTGCGCCTGCACTCGGCGGACGTCGACGGCGGTGTGGTCCAGCTGCGCGTCGAGGACCTGGCCCCGCTGGCGGACGGGGGCTGGGCGGCGTACCCGGCGGGTGTCGTCTGGGCGCTGCGGGAGGCGGGCCATGCCGTCACCGGCGCGGACATCCACCTCGCGTCCACCGTGCCGACGGGCGCCGGGCTGTCCTCGTCCGCCGCCCTGGAGGTGGTGACCGCCCTCGCCCTGAACGACCTGTACGAACTGGGGCTGGGCGGGCCGGAGCTGGCGGTCGTCGCACAGCGCGCCGAGAACGGTTTCGTCGGCGTCCCCTGCGGGATCATGGACCAGACGGCCTCGGCCTGCTGCCGGGAAGGCCACCTGCTGCATCTCGACACCCGCGACCTCAGCAGGCGCCAGATCCCGTTCGACCTGGCCGGGCACGGGCTGACGCTGCTGGTCGTCGACACCCGCGTGAAGCACGCGCTCGGCGACGGCGCGTACGCGGAGCGGCGCGCCGGGTGCGAGTCGGGTGCGCGGGCGCTCGGCGTGCGCGCGCTGCGCGATGTGCCGTACGCGCAACTGCCCGGCGCACTCGCCCGTTTGAGCGACGAGACGGTGCGCCGCTACGTGCGGCACGTCGTCACCGACAACCACCGGGTCGGCCGGGTCGTCGCCCACCTCGACGCGGGTGACGTCCGTGCCGTCGGGCCGGTCCTCACCGAGGGGCACGTCTCGCTCCGCGACGACCTGCGGGTCTCCTGTCCCGAACTGGACCTGGTGGTGTCCGCCGCGAACGCGGCGGGCGCGCTGGGCGCCCGGATGACGGGCGGCGGCTTCGGGGGGTCGGCGATCGTCCTGGCCGAGGCCGCCGATGCGGACCGGGTGACGGTGTCGGTGACCGAGGCGTTCGCGGCGGCGGGGTACGCGGCGCCGCGGATCTTCCCGGCGGTGCCGTCGGCCGGCGCCCACCGACTCAAGTGAAAAGTTCTTTGTCGACTTCTGTCTCTTTGCGAAACTTCCGGCACAGCACAAACATCCAGGCCAACCAGTTCTGCAAATCACCTTCCGCTCCCCGCCACCGCCCGTACGCTGATGCACAGCACCGGTGGGGGCCGGTGTTGATTCAGGGGTAGCGACAGTCGGGTGCGACGCCCGGGTGAGGGTGGCAGTCGGAGCACGGCGGCGGCCGTGCCGCTGGCGGTTCACCGTTCCCGGGCGCCGTACCCGTACCGGTCCGGTCCCCCGATACGTGGGGGTGTCTGTGCTTCGTATCCGGGTTCTCGTGGTGGACGATCACCGCATTTTCGCCGAGTCGCTCGCGGCCGCCCTGGCCGCCGAGCCCGATGTTGACGTGTCCGCGGCCGGCAGCGGCCCCGCCGCGCTGCGCTGTCTGGACCGGGCGGTCGCCGAGGGCCGCCGGTTCGACGTCCTGCTGGTCGACGCCGACCTCGGCAGCTCGGCGGGTACCTACGCCGTTCCCGACGCGGGCAGCGAGAACGGCGTGGTGGACGGCATCTCGCTGGTGACCGGCGTCCGCTCGGCCCAGCCCGCGGTGCGTACGGTCGTACTCGCCGAGCGGGACGACCCGCGCCGGGCCGCGCTCGCCCTGCAGGCCGGAGCGTCCGGCTGGGTCGCCAAGGACTGCTCGCTGTCCCGGCTGCTCGCGGTGATCCGGGGGGTGCTGCGGGACGAGACGCATCTGCCGCCGGCCCTGCTCACCGGCGTACTGCGGGAGCTGACCGCGGCGCGCAAGCACCGTACGGAGAGCGAGCGGCTGGTCGAGTCGCTGACCCCGCGCGAGCGGGAGGTGCTGCGCTGCATGGTGGCCGGGCTGAACCGCAAGGATGTCGCCACGCGGCTGTTCCTCTCGCCGCACACCGTCCGTACGCACATGCAGAACGTGCTGGGAAAGCTCGGCGTCCACTCGACCCTGGCCGCGGTGGCGCTGGCGCGGCGCGCGGGCGTGCGGCCGGTGGACCTAGGGCCTGTCCTAGCCGGGGATGTTGTCGAACGGAGCAGTCAGCTGGCGTAGCAGTCCGGCCAGTTCGCCGCGCTGGGCGCGCGAGAGCTCGACGAGGATCGCGCGCTCCTGGGCGAGCAGTCCGGCCAGTGCCTGGTCGGCCCGGTCCCGGCCCTCGGGGGTGAGCCGCACCAGCACACCGCGCCGGTCGCTGGGGTCGGGCAGTCGCTCGACGAGGCCCTTCTTGGCGAGGCGGTCGATGCGGTTGGTCATGGTGCCTGAGGTGACCAGCGTCTGGGTGAGGAGCTGACCGGGGGAGAGCTGGTACGGGGCGCCGGCGCGGCGCAGCGACGTCAGTACGTCGAACTCCCAGGGCTCCAGGTTGTGCTCGGAGAACGCGAGCCGGCGGGCCCGGTCGAGGTGGCGGGCAAGCCGGCTGACGCGGCTGAGCACCTCGAGTGGTTCCACGTCGAGGTCCGGGCGCTCCCGGCGCCATGCTGCGACCAGTCGGTCGACCTCGTCCTCCATGACGATCAGTGTACGGGGTCTGTCGATGTGAAGTCTCTTGACATCAAGATATATTTGGCTGGACTATTGGGCAGGCAGTGGCCGGAACCTGGTTCCGCTTCTGCAAGCAGCGCCAGCAAGGGGGCTCGAACATGCATTCCGAATCCGTGTCGTCTGCGCCATCTGCGTCATCTGTGCCGTCTGCGCCGACCTGGGACCCGGTGCAGTACCTGCGCCACGCGGGTCACCGCACCCGACCGTTCCTCGATCTCCTGGCCCGGATACCCGATCTCCCCACGGGAGACCGCCCCGCCCGGATCGCCGACCTCGGCTGCGGACCCGGCAATGTCACCGTGCTCCTCGCGGACCGCTGGCCCGACGCGCACATCACCGGCTTCGACCTCTCGCCCGACATGCTCGCGCAGGCGCAGCAGCAGTACGCGGGCACCACACCCGGGGGCGGCTGGCTCGACTTCCGCCCGGCGGACGCGGCGCACTGGACGCCGGACGAGCCGTACGACCTGATCGTCTCCAACGCCGCGCTCCAGTGGGTGCCCAACCACCCCGAGTCCTTCCCGGTCTGGCTCGACGGCCTCGCGCCGGGCGGCACGTTCGCCTTCCAGATCCCGGGCAACTTCCACGCGCCGAGCCACGCGCTCCTCGGCGAGCTGTGCGACGCCCCGCAGTGGCGCGACCGGCTCGAAGGCCACGGCCGCCGCTTCGTGCACATCCTGGACCCCGACGAGTACCTGATGCGGCTGACGGACCTCGGCTGCGAGGCGGACGCCTGGGAGACGACGTACCTCCAACTCCTGCGCGGCCAGGACCCGGTGCTCGACTGGGTCAAGGGCACCGCTCTGCGGCCGGTCCTGACGGCCCTGGAGGGGGACGAGGCGGCGACGGAGGAATTCCTGGCCCAGTACCGCGACCTGCTCCGCAAGGCCTACCCGCCGGGCCCGCAGGGCACGGTCTTCCCGTTCCGCCGGATCTTCGCCGTGGCCCGGAAGCCGGCCTGATGCCGACCGCCTGATCAAGTCGACGCCCGGGCCCACCGGGATGCTACGAATCCGTAGCGTCCCGGTGTCGCTTGTGCCGTCGTGGCGTCGGGGGGAACCATCACAGTTCACGAGTGGCACCGGGGGCGACTGGCGTCGGTTCTGGTTCCCGCGGTTTTCGCGTTCGCTCTGGGGATGGGGGGCGTCAGCCGGCAGGGGACCATGTGGCGCGATGAGTCGGTGACGTACCAGGTCTCGCATCGGAGCCTCGCCGAAATCTGGCAGCTGCTGGACCATGCGGACGCGGTGCATGGGCTCCACTACTTCTTCATGCATGCGCTCTTCTCCGTCTGGGACGGCGGCCTGCTCGCGCTTCGGCTTCCCTCCGTCCTGGCGACGTCCGCGGCGGCCGGCCTGGTCGGCTTAACGGCCCTCCGCATCGTCGGCCCGAGGGCAGGACTTCTGAGCGGGCTGGCGTTCTCCGTCACGCCGGAAGTGCAGATGTACGCGCAGGAGGGCCGTTCCTATGCCTTGGTGTGTGCGCTGGTCGCCCTTTCCACCTACCTTTTCGCGCGCGCCCTGACAGCACCCTCTCGACGCTTGTGGCTGGCTTACGCGATTTCCCTTCTGGCGGCCAGTTGGCTTCACGAGTTCGCGATCCTCGCCCTCCTGGCTCACGGAATCACCGTCGCCCTGACCCGGCCCGCTCCGGAAGTCCGGCGTTCCTGGGGATGGTCGGCCGGGTTCGTCGTCATCGGGTTGCTGCCCCTGGTCGTCTTCAGCATGGGGCAGTCGGGCCAGGTGTCCTGGATCGGCGGCCCGAGCCTGAAGGAATGGTTCGAGATAGCGGGCATTGCGCTCCTGGCGCTGCTCTGCGCGAAGTACCCCTCGGGAAACCCAGGTCCGATCGCCCTGAACCGGCTTGCCCTGCCCCTCGTCATCGCTCCGCCTGCCGCACTCCTGCTCGCGGCTCTCTACGAACCCATGTACGTGGATCGTTACGTCCTCTACGCCAACATTGGACTGGCCCTCCTCGTGGGCAAGTCGTTGGACTGGATTCTTGGAATCCAGCGCGAGCGGAAGAACGGCCTGATGCTGGTAGCCGCGGCTGCGCTCGGGTGCATTGCTGCGACCCTTCCCCTCACGCTGCAGATGCGGACGCCTGACAGCCGCAAGGATGACGTGACCGCCATCGCGCGCACAGTCCGGGAAGTCTCCGGCAAAGGCGACGGGGTGCTTTTCGCCCCCTCGCGGCGCCGGGAGTGGAAACTCTCCTACCCCGGAGACTTCCACGGCCTCGACGACCTGGCGCTGAAGCGGGACCCCGTCGAATCGAGATCCCTCCAGGGCGAAGAACTGTCCGCCGCGCAGATCCGCACCCGCATGCTGACCGCGCAACGGATCGTCGTGCTCAGCGACCCACCGGGGCAGCCGGAGGACGCCGGCGACCAGGAGGCGGTGAAGCGCGAGATCCTGCGCGAGCAGTTCCAGGAGTGTGAGCGGCGCCGGGTCAAGGGGGCGCAGGTGACCCTCTACGCCCGGCCGGGCGCGTGCCCGGGCAAGCCCTGAACGTCAGGACTTGCGGTGGCCTATCAGGCGCGGCTTCGGTTCCAGGTTGCCCAGGCCGTGCCAGGCCAGGTTCACCAGGTGGGCCGCCACCTCCGCCTTCTTCGGCTTGCGGGTGTCCACCCACCACTGCCCGGTCAGCGCCACCATGCCGACCAGCGCCTGCGCGTACAGCGGGGCGAGCTTCGGATCGAAGCCGCGGGCCTTGAACTCCAGGCCCAGAATGTCCTCGACCTGGGTCGCGATGTCGCTGATCAAAGACGCGAACGTACCCGTCGACTGGGCCACCGGCGAATCGCGGACCAGGATGCGGAAACCGTCCGTGTACTCCTCGATGTAGTCGAGCAGCGCGAAGGCCGCCTGCTCGCACAGCTCACGGGGGTGGCCCGCGGTCAGGGAGCTCGTCACCATGTCGAGGAGCTGGCGCATCTCGCGGTCCACCACCACCGCGTACAGCCCCTCCTTGCCGCCGAAGTGCTCGTACACCACCGGCTTGGAGACCCCGGCCTTGGCCGCGATCTCCTCCACCGACGTGCCCTCGTAGCCCTTCTCGGCGAAGAGCGTGCGGCCGATGTCCAGCAGTTGTTCGCGGCGCTCCTTGCCGGTCATCCGGACCCGGCGGGACCGCCGGCTCCCGGTCGGGGGCCGGCCCTTGTCGCTGCTGTGTGTACTGCCGTCGATCGCCACGTTGTCAATCATGCCGCTTCCGCGGCCTTCTCCTTGCGCCGGGAGTCGATTCGCTCCGCGGAGGGCCAGCGCACGTCGTACGCCCAGCCCGCCAGCTCGAACCAGCGGATCAGCCGGGCACTGGAGTCGATCTGCCCCCGCATCACCCCGTGCCGCGCCGAGGTCGGATCGGCGTGATGCAGGTTGTGCCAGGACTCGCCGCAGGACAGGACGGCCAGCCACCACACGTTCCCCGACCGGTCGCGGGACTTGAAGGGACGCTTGCCGACCGCGTGACAGATCGAGTTGATCGACCACGTGACGTGGTGCAGCAGGGCGACGCGTACGAGAGAACCCCAGAAGAAGGCCGTGAACGCGCCCCACCACGACATCGTGACCAGACCGCCCACCAGCGGCGGGATGGCCAGGGACAGGATCGTCCAGTAGACGAAGTCGCGCGAGATGCGGCGGATCGCCGGGTCCTTGATCAGGTCGGGCGCGTACTTGTCCTGCGGGGTCTGCTCCTCGTCGAACAGCCAGCCGATGTGGGCCCACCACAGGCCCTTCGTCAGCGCGGGGACCGTCTCGCCGAACCGCCAGGGGGAGTGGGGGTCCCCCTCCGCGTCGGAGAACTTGTGGTGCTTGCGGTGGTCGGCGACCCAGCGGACCAGCGGCCCCTCGACCGCCATCGAGCCGGCGATCGCCAGCGCGATCCGCAGCGGGCGCTTCGCCTTGAACGAGCCGTGCGTGAAGTAGCGGTGGAAGCCGATCGTGATGCCGTGGCAGGCCAGGTAGTACATGAAGACCATCAGGCCGAGGTCCAGCCAGCTGACCCCCCAGCCCCACGCCAGCGGCACGGCCGCCAGCAGGGCCAGGAACGGCACGACGATGAAGAACAGCAGCGCGAGCTGCTCGATCGTGCGCTTGCTCTCGCCGCCGCGCGTGGCGGACGGCAGCGCCGGGTCGTCGGTCCCCTTCGGGGCGTCATCGATCACATCGGGGCTTGTGGTCATGGGGCGTCCCCTGTGGGGTGGGAAATGGGGCAGATATGGAGAAACAGGCGCGGCTACGGATGCGTAACCTACGCCATCGTAAGTATGGCAGCGACCCGGCCTCCGGCAAGAGGGCCCGGTGGGCGGCGCCGCGAAAACGGACATCTATCCTGGGTGGCGTCGGACAGCGCGGTCCGCTCCGTGTTCTCAAACGGGGAACTTCTGAGTCCCCCATCCAGATGCGTTCAAACACTGCAAGGAGCCGCACCTGTGAGCAGTGCCGACCAGACCCACACCGCCGGCGCGGAACTGCGTGCCGACATCCGCCGACTGGGTGACCTGCTGGGCGAGACCCTCGTCCGGCAGGAGGGCGAGGACCTCCTCGAGCTCGTCGAGCGCGTCCGCGCCCTCACCCGTACGGACGGCACGGCCGCGGCCGAGCTGCTCGGCGCCACCGACCTGGAGACCGCCGCTAAGCTGGTGCGCGCCTTCTCCACGTACTTCCACCTGGCGAACGTCACCGAACAGGTGCACCGCGGCCGCGAACTGCGCGCCCACCGCGCCGCCGAGGGCGGGCTCCTCGCCCGTACGGCCGACCGGCTCAAGGACGCCGACCCCGAGCACCTGCGCCAGACGGTCAGGAACCTCAACGTACGGCCCGTCTTCACCGCGCACCCCACGGAGGCCGCCCGCCGCAGCGTCCTGAACAAGTTGCGCCGCATCGCCGCACTGCTGGAAGAGCCGGTCCTGGAGGCCGACCGGCGCCGCCACGACCTGCGGCTCGCCGAGAACATCGACCTCGTCTGGCAGACCGACGAGCTGCGCGTCGTCCGGCCCGAGCCCGCCGACGAGGCCCGCAACGCGATCTACTACCTGGACGAGCTGCACGCCGGCGCCGTCGGCGACGTACTCGAAGACCTCGCCGCCGAGCTCGACCGCGTCGGCGTGGAGCTCCCCGCCGGCACCCGCCCGCTGACCTTCGGCACCTGGATCGGCGGCGACCGCGACGGCAACCCCAACGTCACCCCCGCCGTCACCCGCGAGGTGCTGATCCTCCAGCACGAGCACGGCATCACCGACGCGCTGGAGCTCGTCGACTACCTCCGCGGCCTGATGTCGAACTCCATCCGCTACACCGGCGCCACCGAGGAGCTCCTCACCTCCCTCCAGAGCGACCTGGAGCGGCTGCCCGAGATCAGCCCCCGCTACAAGCGCCTCAACGCCGAAGAGCCCTACCGCCTCAAGGCCACCTGCATCCGGCAGAAGCTCGTCAACACCCGCCAGCGGCTCGCCAAGGGCACCCCGCACGAGGACGGCCGCGACTACCTCGGCACCGCTGAGCTGCTCACCGACCTCACCCTGCTCCAGACCTCGCTGCGCGAGCACCGCGGCGGCCTCTTCGCCGCCGGCCACATGGACCGTACGATCCGCACGCTCGCCGCCTTCGGGCTGCAGCTCGCGACGATGGACGTACGCGAGCACGCCGACGCGCACCACCACGCCCTCGGCCAGCTCTTCGACCGGCTCGGCGAGGAGTCCTGGCGCTACGCGGACATGCCCCGCGACTACCGGCGCAAGCTGCTCGCCAAGGAACTCAGGTCCCGCCGCCCGCTCGCCCCGACGCCCGCCCCGCTGGACGCGGCCGGTGAGAAGACCCTCGGCGTCTTCCACACCGTCAAGGAGGCCTTCGAGCGGTTCGGCCCCGAGGTCATCGAGTCGTACATCATCTCCATGTGCCAGGGCGCGGACGACGTCTTCGCGGCCGCCGTCCTGGCCCGCGAGGCGGGGCTGCTCGACCTGCACGGCGGCTGGGCGAAGATCGGCATCGTGCCGCTGCTGGAGACCACCGACGAGCTGCGCGCCGCCGACGTCATCCTCGACGAGATGCTCGCCGACCCCTCCTACCGCCGGCTCGTCTCGCTGCGCGGCGACGTGCAGGAGGTCATGCTCGGCTACTCCGACTCCTCGAAGTTCGGCGGTATCACCACGAGCCAGTGGGAGATCCACCGGGCGCAGCGCCGGCTGCGCGACGTTGCCCACCGGTACGGCGTACGGCTGCGGCTCTTCCACGGCCGCGGCGGTACGGTCGGCCGCGGCGGCGGCCCCTCGCACGACGCGATCCTCGCGCAGCCGTGGGGCACGCTGGAGGGCGAGATCAAGGTGACCGAGCAGGGCGAGGTCATCTCCGACAAGTACCTGGTCCCCTCCCTCGCCAGGGAGAACCTGGAACTGACCGTCGCAGCCACCCTCCAGGCCTCCGCGCTGCACACCTCGCCGCGCCAGTCCGACGAGGCGCTGGCCCGCTGGGACGCGGCGATGGACACCGTGTCCGAGGCCGCGCACTCCGCGTACCGGCGTCTGGTCGAGGACCCGGACCTGCCGGCGTACTTCTTCGCTTCCACCCCCGTCGACCAGCTCGCCGACCTGCACCTGGGCTCGCGGCCCTCCCGCCGCCCCGACTCGGGCGCCGGGCTGGACGGCCTGCGGGCCATCCCGTGGGTCTTCGGCTGGACGCAGTCGCGGCAGATCGTGCCCGGCTGGTACGGGGTCGGATCGGGGCTGCGGGCGCTGCGCGAGGCGGGCCTGGACACGGTCCTGGACGAGATGCACGCGAAGTGGCACTTCTTCCGGAACTTCCTCTCCAACGTGGAGATGACGCTCGCCAAGACGGACCTGCGCATCGCCCGCCACTACGTGGACACGCTGGTGCCGGACGAGCTGAAGCACGTCTTCGCGACGATCGAGGCGGAGCACGCGCTCACCGTGCAGGAGGTGCTGCGGATCACCGGGGGTGAGCGGCTGCTCGACTCCAACCCGGTGCTCCAGCAGACCTTCGCGATCCGCGACGCGTACCTGGACCCGATCTCCTACCTCCAGGTCTCGCTGCTGGCCCGCCAGCGGGCGGCGGCGGAGCGCGGCGAGCCCGCGGACCCGCTGCTGGCGCGGGCGCTGCTGCTGACGGTGAACGGCGTGGCGGCGGGCCTGCGCAACACGGGCTGACCTCCGGTCCGGTTCGCCGGGTCCATGACCGCGGGGGAGGGGGGGGGGGGGGGGGGGGGGGGGGGGGGGGGGGGGCGGGGGGGGGGGGGGAAAAGACAAGAAGGAGGGGGGGGACTCCCTGTTTCCCCTCCCCGTTCTTGCGACCCCGGGGTCGGGGGGTTTCCTTGGGGGCACACCCCCACGTCCCCCGGCGGGGTTGCCCCCCCGGCCCCGAACGGCGGGAGCTGCGCCGCCGCTGCTGATTGGCCGAGCTGCGTCGCGGGGCGGTGGTCAGAGGGCCAGGAAAGTCGCTGTCAGGAGGGCCGTGCCCGTCAGGGCGGTGGTCCAGGCCGTGCGGGGGAGGCGAAGGCCCCCGGCTATCACCAGGGACGCCAGCAGGAGGGCGCCGCCGAACGGCACCCAGGCGTGCAGCGTGCCGGCCGGGCCGGTGCGTACGACCTCGTCCGTGCCGGGCTTCACCACGACCTGGAGCGTCTGTCCCTTCGTCGCGCTCACCGACTTCTCGATGGTCACGCGCGGCCGCGGCGAGGACTCGTCGGCCGGGGTGTACGGGCCCGTGCACGTCTGCTTGCCGCACGCGGTCACCGCGATCGTGCCGTGTTCGCGGCCCTTGGCGAGCAGGATGTGCTGGGCGTCGCCCCACGACGCCCACACGCCCGCGATGAGGATCACCAGGGTGACAGCGCCCATCGCCGTTCGAGTGGCGAGCTGGACGAAGCGGCTCCGGTTGGTCATGAGCCGCGATCCTTCGCCATCCGACCGCGCTCGGTCAACCTCTGGCCATGACTCAGGGGCGGCGCATGGCCGAATTGCAGCGCTTAGGAGTTGTACGTCCCCTGGGCCCGCTCCAGGCCGTCAAGGATCAGACACTCCACCGCATCCGCCGCCCGGTCCACGAAATAGTCGAGCTCCTTGCGCTCCGCCGAGGAGAAATCCTTCAGTACGAAGTCCGCCACCGGCATCCGGCCCGGCGGGCGCCCGATCCCGAAACGCACCCGGTGGTAGTCGGAGCCCATCGACTTCGTCATCGACTTCAGACCGTTGTGACCGTTGTCGCCGCCGCCCAGCTTCAGCCGCAACGTGCCGTAGTCGATGTCCAGCTCGTCATGGATCGCGATGATGCGCTCCACCGGCACCTTGTAGAAGTCCCGCAGCGCCGTGACCGGGCCGCCGGACAGGTTCATGTACGACATCGGCTTGGCCAGCACCACCCGGCGGTTCGCCGGCCCCGGCGGACCCGTACGGCCCTCGACGACCTGCGCCCGCGCCTTGTGCGCCTTGAACTTCCCGCCGATCCGCTCCGCCAGGAGATCGGCCACCATGAAGCCCACATTGTGGCGGTTCGCGGCGTACTCCGGCCCGGGATTGCCGAGACCCACCACCAGCCACGGGCTCGCGTCGTCCGTCATCTGCATGTCTCCTTCATAGACCAACCGCCGCCCCGCTCCGGTGGAGCGGGGCGGCGGTCGCCTTGCACAAACGCACAGAAAGGGGGGTGAGGCTCAGGCCTCCGCGCCCTCGGCCTGGGCCTCGCCCTCACCCTCGGCGGCCGGCTCCTCGGCCTGCGCGGTGAGGATCTGGATGACGACGGCGTCCTCGTCGATCGCCAGGGTGGTGCCCTTCGGCAGGGCGATGTCCTTGGCGTGGATCGAGGCACCGGCCTCCAGGCCCTCGATGGAGACGGTGACCGACTCGGGGATGTGCGTGGCCTCGGCCTCGACCGTGATGGTGTTCAGCACGTTCTCGACCAGGAAGCTGCCCGGAGCCAGCTCGCCCTCGGTGTTGACCGGGATCTCGACGGTGACCTTCTCGCCACGCTTGACCGCGAGCAGGTCGACGTGGGTCAGGGTGCGCTTGATGGCGTCACGCTGGACGGCCTTGGGGATGACGAGCTCGTTGCGGCCCTCGATGTCCAGGCTCAGAAGGACGTTGGCGGTCTTGAGCGCCATCATCAGGTCGTGACCCGGAAGGGTGACGTGAACCGGCTCGGCACCGTGGCCGTAGATGACTGCGGGAACCAGGTTGGCGCGACGGGTCCGGCGGGCGGCGCCCTTACCGAACTCGGTACGGACCTGGGCGCTGAGCTTGACCTCGGACATGCTGCTCTCCTCGTAGAAGACAGAAACGAATCGAATCGGCTGTCACCCGGCCCACAACGGACCTGCTACGAAGAGCGCGTCGATAACGGATACCCGCACATGAGTGCGGCCTCCCTCGCCGAGCAACTCGCTGAGTCTACCCGGCAACGGGAGGCCGCCCCAAATGGATCTTAAGAAGCCGCTCGCGGCAGCCGCTTACGCCTGCTCCTCGAAGAGGCTCGTCACCGAACCGTCCTCGAAGACCTCACGCACCGCGCGCGCGATCGTCGGCGCCATCGAAAGCACCGTGATCTTGTCGAGCTCCAGGTCACCCGGGTCGGGCAGCGTGTTCGTGAACACGAACTCGCTCACCTTCGAGTTCTTCAGCCGGTCCGCCGCCGGACCGGACAGGATGCCGTGCGTCGCCGTCACGATGACGTCCTCCGCACCGTTGGCGAACAGCGCCTCCGCCGCGGCGCAGATCGTGCCACCCGTGTCGATCATGTCGTCGACCAGGACGCAGACCCGGCCCTTGACCTCACCGACGACCTCGTGGACCGTCACCTGATTCGCGACGTCCTTGTCACGGCGCTTGTGCACGATCGCCAGCGGCGCGTCCAGCCGGTCGCACCAGCGGTCCGCGACCCGGACCCGGCCCGCGTCCGGGGACACGATCGTCAGCTTGTCGCGGTCGACCTTCGCACCCACGTAGTCCGCCAGCACCGGCAGCGCGGAGAGGTGGTCCACCGGGCCGTCGAAGAAGCCCTGGATCTGGTCGGTGTGCAGATCGACCGTGAGGATGCGGTCGGCGCCCGCGCACTTCAGCATGTCGGCGACCAGGCGGGCCGAGATCGGCTCACGGCCGCGGTGCTTCTTGTCCTGACGGGCGTACCCGTACGACGGGATGATCACGGTGATGCTCCGGGCGGAGGCCCGCTTCAGCGCATCGATCATGATCAGCTGTTCCATGATCCACTTATTGATGGGAGCCGTGTGGCTCTGCATCAGGAAGCAGTCCGCACCACGGGCCGACTCCTGGAAGCGGACATAGATCTCACCGTTGGCGAAGTCGAAAGCCTTGGTCGGCACGAGGCCGACACCCAGCTGGTGCGCGACCTCCTCGGCCAGCTCGGGGTGGGCGCGGCCGGAGAAGAGCATCAGCTTCTTCTCGCCGGTCGTCTTGATCCCGGTCACAGCACTGTCTCCTCAGACGTGTTGATTGCTGCTGCGCCCGCCTGCACATGCGTACCTCTCGTACATATGTGCTGCGAGCCAGCCGAATTGCGTGCACGTATCACGGTACGCCGAGAAAGACGCACCCGTTTCCGGTCAGCTTTCAGCGTCGGACACCTCGCCCGCCACCTGAGCCGCCTGCGCGGCCGCGCTCCCCGGACGCTTCCGGGCCACCCAGCCCTCGATATTCCGCTGCTGGCCACGGGCCACGGCCAGTGCGCCCGCCGGCACGTCCTTGGTGATGACCGAGCCGGCCGCCGTGTACGCGCCGTCCCCGATCGTGACGGGAGCCACAAACATGTTGTCCGACCCCGTCTTGCAGTGCGAGCCCACCGTGGTGTGGTGCTTGTGCTCGCCGTCGTAGTTCACGAACACGCTCGCGGCGCCGATGTTCGAGTAGTCGCCGATCGTCGCGTCCCCCACGTAGGACAGATGCGGCACCTTCGTGCCCTCGCCGATCACGGCGTTCTTCATCTCCACGTACGTGCCCGCCTTGGACTTCACGCCCAGCTTCGTGCCCGGACGCAGATACGCGAACGGGCCCACGCTCGCCGACGCCCCGACCTCCGCACGGTCCGCCACGGTGTTGTCCACCCGCGCGCCCGCACCGACCGTCGTGTCCGTCAGCCGCGTGTTCGGACCGACCTCCGAGCCCGACGCCAGGTGCGTGGCACCCAGCAGCTGCGTGCCCGGGTGCACCACCGCGTCCTGCTCGAACGTCACGGTCACGTCCACCAGCGTCGACGCCGGGTCGACCACCGTCACACCGGCCAGCATCGCGCGCTCCAGCAGCCGCGCGTTCAGCAGCCCGCGGGCCTCCGCCAGCTGCACGCGGTTGTTGATGCCCAGGATCTCCCGGTGGTCGCCGCCCACCGCGGCGCCGACCCGGTGGCCGGCCTCGCGCAGGATCGACAGCACGTCCGTCAGGTACTCCTCGCCCTGGCTGTTGTCCGTACGGACCTTGCCCAGCGCGTCCGCCAGCAGCCGCCCGTCGAACGCGAACACACCCGAGTTGATCTCCCGGATCGCGCGCTGCGACTCGCTGGCGTCCTTGTGCTCGACGATCGCGGTCACCGCGCCGGTCGAGGCGTCCCGCACGATCCGGCCGTACCCGGTGGAGTCCGGCACCTCGGCGGTCAGCACGGTCACCGCGTTGCCGTCGGCGGCGTGGGTGTCCGCGAGCTGCGCGAGGGTGGCGCCGGTCAGCAGCGGGGTGTCGCCGCAGACGACGACCACCGTGCCGTCGACGCTGCCGCCCAGCTCCTCGAGCGCCATCCGGACGGCGTGCCCGGTGCCGTTCTGCTCGTACTGCACCGCGGTACGCACCCCGGCGTCGACCTCGCCCAGGTGGGCGGTGACCTGCTCACGGGCATGGCCGACGACGACGACCAGGTGTTCGGGGTTCAGCTCACGGGAGGCGGCGACGACATGTCCGACGAGCGAGCGCCCGCAGATCTCGTGCAGAACCTTGGGAGTGGCCGACTTCATGCGGGTGCCCTCACCCGCTGCGAGGACGACGACGGCTGCCGGGCGATTGGCGCTCACGGGAATGCCCTTCGGCTTCGAGTGGTGGACACCCGCAGGATACCGGGGCGTTTCAGGGCCGAAACGAGCGCGGGTCCTGACCGGTGAGGTCAGGACCCGAACTGTGCAGCTCCCGGGGAAGGAATCGAACCCTCATTCAATGGACCAAAACCATTTGTCCTGCCTTTAGACGACCCGGGATGGTTCGCCGTCTGTGTCCGATTTTCTAGATCGGCGCGAGCGCAGCCCCTACTATGCCGCACCAGGCCCCCTCGATGCGACGGTACAGATCGGCGCTTTATGTCACGGAGATGCCAACGCGGCCCCGGCTTTCGTGCTGTCGCCGGTCTCCGGAAAATCGGTCGCGCCCGACCGTAGGCTGGAAGACATGACCGTTACGGGGGTACATCAGGACGACGCGACGGGCAGGGCGGGGCCCTGGTGGTGGGGGCGGCGGCGTAGTGCCGTGCTCGATGTGGGGCTTGGGGTTGTCTCCGCCGTCGAGTGCGCGTTGGAGGGGGTGCAGTTCTCCGGTCGCACCGGGCTGCCGGTGCCGCTCGGGGTGCTGTTCGGGCTGGTGGCGGGGGCCACCCTGGTGCTGCGGCGGCGGTGGCCGATCGCCGTGGTGCTCGTCGCGGTCGCGATCACGCCCGCCGAGATGGGCTACCTGATGGGCGTCGTCGGCCTCTACACGCTCGCCGCCTCCGAGGTGCCGCGCCGGATCACCGGGGTGCTGGCCGGCATGGCGCTGGTGGGGACGCTGATCGTCACGGCCGTGCGGACCGAGCAGGACCTGTCCCGGGGGGACTTCGAGCCGGGGCCGTGGTTCGTGCCGGTCGTGTCGCTGTTCATGTCGCTGGGGCTGACCGCCCCGCCGGTGCTGCTGGGGCTCTATATCGGTGCGCGGCGGCGGTTGATGGAGAGCCTTCAGGAGCGGGCGGACAGTCTGGAGCGGGAGCTGTCGCTGCTGGCGGACCGGGCCGAGGAGCGGGCCGAGTGGGCGCGTACGGAGGAGCGGACGCGGATCGCGCGCGAGATGCACGACGTGGTGGCGCACCGGGTGAGTCTGATGGTGGTGCACGCGGCGGCGTTGCAGGCGGTGGCGGCGAAGGATCCGGCGAAGGCCGTGAAGAACGCGGCGCTGGTGGGGGACATGGGCCGGCAGGCGCTGACGGAGCTGCGCGAGATGCTCGGGGTGCTGCGTACGGGGGACTCGCCGAGGCCGGCTTCGGCGGCGGTGCCGCTGGCGGCGATCGGGGCGGCTGCGGCCGCGGCCGCCGCGGCGAGCGAGGACGGGCCGCAGCTGGACGACCTGGAGGCGCTGGTGGGGCAGTCGCGGGCGGCCGGGATGGTGGTGGAGCTGCTGGTGGACGGTGAGACGCGCGGGTATGCGCCGGAGGTGGAGCAGACCGCCTACCGGGTGGTACAGGAGGGGCTGACGAACGTCCACAAGCACGCGCCGGGTGCGAAGGCGTGGGTGCGGCTGGCGCACCGGGGTGACGAGGTCGCGATGCAGGTGGAGAACGGGCCGTCGGATGCGGGGGTTGCGGACGCGGGGTTGCCGAGTGGTGGCAACGGGCTGGTGGGGATGCGGGAGCGGGTGCTGGGCCTGGGCGGGGTGTTCGTGGCGGGGCCGACGGAAGCGGGCGGCTTCCGCGTCTCGGCGGTGTTGCCGCACGGCTCCCGGTAGGTCGTACAAGGGTCCCGGTGGGGCCGCACGGCTCCCGGTGGGCCGCGCGGGTCCCGGCAGGCCGGCGCACGGCTCGTGGTAGGCCGCGCGGGTCCCGGTCGCCGCGCGGCCTGCCGGGACGTGGGTCAGGCCGTGGTGAGGCGGGGGGGTTGGGTGCCCGTGATCAGGGTGGCCAGGGCCTGGTCGATGTCCGCGCCCAGGTACCAGTCGCCCGCGTGGTCGAGGCTGTAGACCCGGCCCGCGTGGTCGATCGCGAGGTGGGCCCGGCCGTCCGCCTCCTCCCCCAGGGGGCAGATCTCGGTGTCGAGCGCCCGTCCCAGGTCGGCGAGGGTACGTGCGAGGTGCAGCCCCGCGAGCGGGTCGACGCGCAGCGGCGCGGGCGCGATCTGCCGGCCGGGTCCGGGTCCGGCGATGCGCAGGCCGCCGAACTCGGCCCACGCCTCGACGGCGGCCGGGAAGACGGTGTGCCGGTGGCCGGCGGGCGAGACGTGGTCGCGGAGGGTGTCGGCCCAGTATTCGGCCTGCTTGATGTCCCAGCGGCCGGGCTGCCAGCCGGCGGCGCGCAGTGCAGCGTCGACGGCGACGGGGAAGCGGGTGGCGGAGGTGCGGTCGTACGGAGCGGAGGCGGGCATCGGTGCGGCGTCAGCCCTTCTCGGTGGTGCCGGCGGCGGCGGGGTCGGTGAGGTCGACGGGGCGTACGCCGAAGTGGGCGAGGAGCGCGTCGCAGGAGCGGCACGGCGGGGCGTAGCTGCCGTGCAGCGGGTCGCCGTCCTCGCGGATGCGGCGGGCGGTGAGTTTGGCGTGCTTGAGCGCGCGGCGGGCTTCGCCGTGCGTCAGGGGTTTGCGTGACGCGCGTCTGCTGCGGCCGGCTTCGACGGCCGTCAAGTGCCGGGAGAGCAGGATGGCTTCGGGGCAGCGTCCGGTGAAGCGTTCGCGCTGGCCGCTGGTGAGGGTGTCGAGGAAGTCCTGGACGAGGGCGTGCAGTACGGGCGGCTGGTCGCCCTTGCCCGCGGTGCAGGTGAGGGTTTCACCGCGTACGGAGAGTGCCGCGCCGACGGCGGGAAGGATGCCGCGGCGGTGGCGGAGTGCGGGCGGGCGGGTTTCGCCGGTGCTGCTCCAACTCAGCCTCGGGTCACCGGCTGTGACGCTTCCGGCCGACGGCGTTCCCTCGGAGCCTGCTGTGCCTGGTGTGCCTGCTTGCGCTGTGTGCATGTGGTGCTTCCCCTCCCGTGCCCGCGGCGGTAGCCGCGGAAGTGCACGCCCCCCGCGCGCGGGAACAGCCTGCCAAATGTGCGGTGTGGTGCGGAAGCTGGGGCACTGAGTCGTGTCAGTTTTGCCGTCCGCCGTCACGGGGTTGTGACAGTTGGTGACCGGAGTGGACGGGCGGTTCCCCGTATTGCCGTACCGCATAGGCTGTGCTGAACCAGCCAGATCCAGCAGGGGGCAACCGCCATGACGACAGGTCGGCTCGGGCAGCATGCCGCGCCACCGAATACGGCCTACGCCGGGCAGGTCGTGCACTTCCCGGACCCGGTCCGGGCTTCCCGCCACCCTCATGGTGTGCGGGTGGACGGAAACGGCTATCCGGACTTTTCGCCGTACGCGCGTGCCGCCGCGGAGATCGCCGAGCCCCCGGAGGGCTTCGGTGTGGACGAGCTGCGGCTGACGGACTACGTCTCGGCCAATGCCGCGCTGCATGCGGAGGGTCACGAGCTGTGGGACACGATTCCCGCGGTGGCGACCCCGCACGGCTGGACCTGGCACCACGTGGCCGGAAGTCGCCGTATGGAGCTGGTGCCGGTCGAGGTGAAGGCGTTGCTGCGGCATCACGGCGGGCTGTCGACGGCGCCCGTCGACCACGCCAAGCGCGGGACGCGTCCGTTGCAGGAGACGCGGCCGGTGCATGTCGGGCTGCCGAAGAACGCGGTGTCCGTCACCGAGCAGCAGGTGCTGGGTGTGGAGGAGGACCTCGGCTACCGGCTGCCGGGTGCGTACCGGTCCTTCCTCAAGGCGGCGGGCGGCTGCGCGCCGGTCGGCGCGGGGCTGGACGCGGAGCTGGGGCTGCTGGTCGACCAGCCGTTCTTCACGGTGCGGGACGAGGCGGCCGTCAACGACCTGGTGTACGTGAACAAGTGCCTGCGGGACCACCTGACCAAGGACTATCTGGGCGTCGCGTTCGTCCAGGGCGGGATCCTCGCGGTGAAGGTGAAGGGGTCGTCGGTCGGGTCGGTGTGGTTCTGCGCGTACGACGACGCGCGTGACCGTGACGGCTGGAGCACCCAGGAGCGGGTGGAGCGGCTGCTGCTGCCGTGTGGGGACGACTTCGACGCGTTCCTGCAGCGGCTGGCGGGCAATCCGCCGGAGCTGGAGACCGTGGCCAACCTGATGGTGGACGGCGGCTTCGCGCAGGCCGTCCCGGTGGAGGGGTGAGCGCGATGGTGACCTTCGCGCAGGCGCAGGAGCGCGCGGAAGAGTGGGTCAACGGGGACGTGCCCGCGTACCAGCATCGCGAGGTGCGGGTGCGGGAGTTCGACCTCGGTTTCGTGGTGTGGGCGGAGGACCGGGAGAACGGCCCGTCCGGCGGCGGCGGTTCGCAGCGGCTGGTCATCGCCCGCGACAGCGGTGAGGCGACGCTGTGGCCGGGGCTGCCGGTGGGTGAGGTGATCCGCCGGTACGAGGAGGAGTACGGGGCGGCCGCGGACGCGCGGCCGTCCGATGCGCCGCCGCCGGCGCAGCGGATCGATCTGGAGCAGACGTCGTTTCTGTTGACGCCGCCGGAGTGGCTCCAGGACGCGGCGGACAAGTTGGGCATTCCGGACCGCCGTTCGTCTGCGGCGGGCGGCTCGGGTGCGGTGTCGGGTGCGGCGCCGACGCCCGGTTCGGCTGCCGGTGCCACGCCAGCAGCGCCGGGTCCGCTTCCGGCCCCTGCGGCTCCGGGCCAGGCTTCGGCACCGGGGCACGGGCACGGCCCGGCTGCTGCGGCGCCCTCGCCGGCCCCGAACGCGGCCCCGCCGGGCGGCGCTCCGCCGTACGGCCGTCCGCAGGGTCCGCCGGGCGCGGCCGGTCCTTCGGCTCCCGCCGGTGCCAGTGCCTGGCCGAGCGCCGGGGGCGGCTCCGGGGCGTACGAGCCCACCGCGAACGAGGGTGTGCCCGCATCGCCGGGCGCGCCCGCCGGGGCCACGCCGTGGGCCGGGACCGACACCAACGCCGCCTCCGACGAGGGGTCGGTGCCGCTGCCCGCCACGGTGTTCGCGCCGCCGCTGTCCGGTTCGGACGAGGACGACACCCCGCCGCCCGGTGTGGCGCCGGAGGCCAAGACCGCGCTGATGTCCGGCGGCAGCCAGCTCCCCCGGACGGCGCTCGCGCCCTCGGTGGACCCGAACGCGGCCCCGCCGGCCGGCGCTCCGCCGTACGGCTATCCGCAGGGCACTCCGGGTGCGCCCGGTGCGCAGGCCGCGCCCGGTGGTCCGCGGCCGCCCGCCGGCCCCGGTGCGCAGGACATCGCCGACGCCGCGACGAGCAAGGCGGTCAGGCCGCCGCGCGCCGCCCGAGGCAGTGGGCCGACGACTCCGCCGCCGCCCGGCGCCCCCGGTACGCCGGGCGCGCGGCCGGGCGCGACCCCGCCGCCGCCCTCCGGTCCGGGTGCGCCCGGTGCTCCGGCGGGCGGGTACGTACCGACCCAGATGGTGTCCCGGCTCGGTCCGGAAGGCCCCGGTGCGCCTGCCGCTCCCGGTCCCGCCGGTCCCGCCGGTCCGCCGACGCCGCCCGGCCCGCCCGGTCAGCCCGGTGGCGGGGTGCAGCACGCGGCGACGATGCTGGCGGGCCAGATGGGTGGCCCGGGTGCGCCGCAGCAGCCGCCGGGTCCGCCCGCCCCGCCCGGCCCTCCCGGTACGCCGACCCCGCCGCCCGGTCAGCCCGGCGGTGGCGTCCATCACGCGGCGACGATGCTGGCGGGCCAGATGGGCCCGGGAGGCCCCGGTGGTCCGGGTGCGCCTCAGCCTCCCGGTCCGCCCGGTGCTCCGGGTGCGCCCGGTGGTGGGCTGGACCATGCGGCGACGATGCTCGCCGGTCCCGGCCCCATGGGCCCGGGCGCACCGCAGCAGCCGCCGGGCCCGCCCGGTACGCCGCCGCCCGGCGCGCCCGCGCCTGCGCCTGCCCCCGCCCCCGGCCCCGCGTACGGGTACCCGCAGCAGCCTCCCGCCGGCGTGCCCACCGTCGGTCCCGGCTACCAGGCCGTACTGCGCTACCGCGCGCAGGACGGCAGCGAGCAGCAGCTCATCCGCCGCTCGGCGCCGGGCACCCCGCACCCCGAGTGGCAGATGCTGCACGAGCTGCGTGCCATGAACGTGCCGCCGCAGCAGGTGCTGGAGCTGCACACCGAGCTGGAGTCCTGCGAGCTGCCCGGCGGTTACTGCGCCCGGATGATCCGGGAGACCTGGCCGCAGGTGCGGATCACGAGCGTGGCCCCGTACGGCAGGGACCACGCCAGCCGGCAGCAGGGGATGCAGCATCTGATCACGCACCAGGGCGAGTTGCACCAGGTCGCGGATGGCCCGGCCCGGCCCGCGCCGGTGCGGGCGCCGCTGCCGCCGGTGCAGCCGGCGCCGCCGATTCCCCCGGAGGGGATCGCGCACGAGCTGATGGGCGCGTTCGGCCCGCAGGGCGTCTTCCGCTTCGACCAGCGGGCGGTGTCGCGGCAGGGCGTACCGGAGATCGTGGCGCAGACGCTGGTCTGGGCGGGGCTGCCGGTGGACTTCGGTCCGTTCTTCTGGGCGCAGGCGGTGCCGGGTCAGCCGGTGCCGACGCTGGCCGAGCTGGCCGCGCAGCGGCAGGTGCAGCCTGCCTCGGACGCCGGTTCGTACCTGGTCATGGGCAGCGACTTCGGCCGCGCGATCTGTGTCCAGTACGGCACGGCGCACATCGTGGCGGTTCCGGTCGAGGCCGGGCCCGACGGCCGGCCGGCCGCGCCGCAGTTCGTGAACGCGGGGCTGCCCGAGTTCGTCCGCTGTCTGGCGCTGCTCGGCCGGATGTGGCGGCTGCGGTTCAGTCTGACGCCGGAACAGGCGGGCCGCTGGACGGTCGACTTCCAGGCGCAGCTGGCCGCGCTCGACCCGGCGGCGCTGGCTTCGCCGGAGAGCTGGTGGTCGGTGCTGCTGGAGCAGATGTGGGACGGCCTGCTCTGACGCGGCCTGGCTCCGCCGGCTCCACCGGCTCCGCCGGCTCCACCGCGCCGCTCATACGAGGTGCTCGGCGGGCAGTTCGACGATCAGCGGCGGGTCGCGGGTGAAGTCACTGAGGCGCACCCACGTCGGCCGGACGCGGACGTGGGTGATGCCGGGCCAGGTGAGCCGGTCGCGGCCGTCCGGCCAGGCGCTGAAGTAGCACGCGCGGATGCGTTCGAGTTCGGAGCCGGTGGGGAAGTCCGCGACGCCCTCGATCTGGGCCGTCACTTCGTCGCCCCAGCCGATCACGAGCGCGATCCGCGGGTCGGCGCGCAGGTTCCGGTACTTGCGCGTCGTCTCGACCGTGTCGAAGACGATCTCGAGCCCGTCGCTCACCGCGAATCCGACGACGGCCGCCTGGGGTGCTCCGTCCGGGGTGACGGACGCCTGGATGGCGAGCTTGTGCCGGCGGAGGAACCAGATCAGCTCGTTGCGCTTCATGCGACCTCCCTGGCTCCCCGGCTGTCGGTTCTGATGGCAAATAGCGCATATCCGGCCGTGACGGATGGGCGGAGTGTCGCGTTATGACTGATTCGCTCCGGTCCTTCAAGATGTAGCGCATGAGTTCACCGGTGTCACCTGATGGGCTGGCCGTCGTGCGGGGCCGTGGTTACCGGCCGGACGAGGTCGACCGCTATCTCGCCCGCCTGTCCGGGAGCCGCGACGACGCCTGGGAACGGGCGGCGCGGCTGACCGTCCTCGCCAAGCAGATGGAGGCGGATGCGGCCCGGCTGCGCGAAGTCGTCGCGACGCTCTCCCCGCAGACGTACGACATGCTCGGCGAGGGCGCTCAGCGTCTCCTCGCCCTCGCGCAGGACGAGGATGCGGCGGTACGCGGCGCCGCGCTCGACGACGCGAACGCGACGCGGGACGCGGCGGAGGCGGCCGGGCGGGAGGTGACGGACGCTGCGCGCGCGGGGGCGGAGTCCGTGCGCGCGGACGCGGAGGCGTATGCGCAGCAGGTGCTGTTCGGCGCGCGGGACACGGCGGACGAGCTGCGGTCGGCGGCGCGGCAGGACGCGAAGGAGTGGCGCGATGCGGCGCTGGACGCGCTGAAGGACGCGCGCCGCGAGGCGGACGACGTGCTGGCCGCCCTGGAGAAGGAACAGGCCGGGCGGCGGGACGCGGCGGTCCGCGACTACCTGGAGCGGGAGGCGGAGTTGGACGCCCGCCAGGTGGAGCTGGAGGCGCACGCGGAAGGCGGGCTGATGGAGGCGCAGCAGGCGTTCTCAGGGGCGGAGGAGGCCGCGCGGCGCAGCCAGGAGGACGCGGAGGCGCAGGCCGCGGAGCTGATCGCGCAGGCAGAGGCGCGGGCGGAGCGGCTGGAGCGGGACACGGAGCGGGTGCTGCGGGAGCACGAGGAGGCGCGGGAGGAGATGCGGGCCCACATGGACAACATCAACTCCAGCCTGGCAGCCCTCACCGGCCGCGCGGCGGGGTAGTCCCGCGCGCGGGGCGGCGTGTTGCGGTACAAAAGGTGTGTTCATCACATAGCGTGCGCAGCCGTAACGTTTCGGTCAAGCGCGAAACGGATCACTCAGACAGAAATGGGGATGTAATGCGTAAGCTTCGCAGGGCTGCTCTCGTGGCTGCCATGGTCGGAAGCCTCGGCATGGTCGGGGCCGGTGTCGCCTCCGCCCAGGACGCCTACGACAACGGGGATGACAAGAAGGACAAGACGGTGGTGGTGGCCTGTGAGCAGGCCAACCTCAGCGAATCCACCCAGAGCGAGGCAAGCTACTACGAGGACGGCGGCCTTCTCGGTCTCCCGCTGAATCTCTCGCTCCTCGACACCACGGCGAACCAGACCCAGCAGCAGAACATCTGCGCCGGTGGGGACGTCTACGCCGTGCAGGTCCAGGAGACCAGTGGCGGCCTCCTGAACGGCCTCCTCAGCCGTCTCTGAGCGCTGATACCGGGGCAGCTCCGGGGTCCGAAGCTTCGGACCCGGAGCTGCCCTGAGCTATGACCGGCACCTACCGGTGAGGGGGCCCGGGGCGCGGCGGGGTAGCCACGCGCGCCCGGTTTCGGCCCGCGTCCCGGCTCAGCCCTGTGGCACCGGCCGGAACGTCCCTCCGTACATGGGCAGTTCGATCCGGTCGCCGTAGCGTGCGAGCTGGGCCCAGGGGCGGTTGATGCCGGCGGATCCGTGGGCGCGTACGCGGGTGACGGTGTCGAGGTCGAGGACGTCGATCAGGACCTCCTCCCCGGTGCCCGCCTGCTGGCGGACGGTTCCCTCGGGGTCGACGATCGCGCTGGCGCCGACTCCGGCCGGGTCTGCCGCGTTGATGTTGACGACGTAGAGCTGGTTGGTCCAGGCGTTGGCCCGCGCGCAGACCAGCTCCATCTCGCGATCCCGGGTGGTGGTGAGGGTGGGCTGGATGATGACCTCGGCGCCGAGCCAGGCCAGTTGCCTCGCCGTCTCCGGGAAGGAGCCGTCGTAGCAGATCGCGAGGCCCGCGCGGCCGATGCCGGGCAGGTCGAAGACGACGAACTCCCGGCCGGGGCTGGTCTGTTCGTACGGCTGCCACGGAAAGACCTTGCGGTAGCGGGCGACGATCTCACCGGCCGGGGACACCGCGAGGGCGGTGTTGTAGGTGTGTCCGTCGTCGGCCTGCTCGTAGAGGCTGCCGGGGATGAGCCACAGGCCGGTCTCGCGGGCCAGGGCGCAGATGCGGTCGGTGAGGGGGCCCGGGATGGTGACGGCCGCCTTCTCCATCCAGTCGGGGCGTGCCTGGAGCAGCGGTGCTTCGGCGGCGAGCATCAGCTCGGGCACGACGACGAGCTGCACGTGCGGGAAGGTGGCGCGCACCGCCCGCACCCGGTCGGCGAAGCGTTCCCAGGTGGCGGTCAGGTCGTGCGGTACGGGCGTGGTCTGGACGGCGGCGATGGCGAGCGTGCGCATGAGTGGTCAGTTCTCCGTGACGGGCGGGGTGGCGACGGGGGCGGGGCTGACGACGGACGTACGGCCGTCGAGGAAGAAGGGGGTGTGGCGGGAGCGGACGAGGAGCATCACGGCGGCGCCGAGCAGGAGCGAGCCGACGCCGAGCAGGAAGACGCCGCCGACGCCGCCGAGGGACGTGTAGCCGTAGCCGGGGTCGAGCATGTCGTAGGCGCTGCGCACGAACGCCGCCAGCATCATCAGGCCGCCCGCGACGGGCATGACCCCCTTGACCAGCAGGTCACGCGGTGAACGGCGCAGTTGGCCGCGGAAGTACCAGGCGCAGGCGAATCCGGTGACGCCGTAGTAGAAGGCGATCAGCAGGCCGATCGACAGGACGGCGTCGCCGAGGAAGTCGGCGGAGACGAGCGTGAGTAGGACCAGTACGACTGCGGCCGCGACGCCGAAGAACACCGTGCCGAAGGCGGGGGTGCGAAAGCGCGCGTGCATGCGTCCGAATGCGGCCGGCAGGGCGCCGTGCGCGCTCATGGACAAGGTGGTGCGCGGGGCGGAGACGGTACAGGTCAGTAGGGCGCCGACGGCCGAGACGCCGATGGCGAGCTGGACGACCTTGGCCAGGGCGTCGCCGAGGACCGCGGGCGCGAGGCCGGTGAGGACGTCGGCGGCGGTCTCCTCGTTGCCGAGGCCGAGGCCCGAACTGCCGGTCCCGGCGAAGGAGAGGGCGGCGAAAGCGGTGAACAGGTAAGTGACGACGAGGATCAGGGTGGAGGTCACGGCGGCCCTGCCGGGTGTGCGTTCGCTGTCGACCGTTTCCTCGTTCATGGTGATCAGCGCATCCCAGCCCCAGTAGATGAAGAGGCACAGCAGCACCGCTTCGGCGAAGGAGCCGAAACTGTCGAAGCCGAGCGGGTTGAGCCAGCTCAGGGACGGCGTGGCCGCGCCGTCCCGGGCGAACGCCGCGACGCCGAAGGCGAGCAGGGCGATGAGCTGCAGGCCGAGCATGGCGTACTGCACATGGGCGGCGAGCTGGATGCCGCGACAGGCGACCGTGACGGCCAGCGCGAGCAGCAGCACGGCGACGGCGGTGACGACCGGGCTGCTGTCCGCCGCGGCGTCGAGGCCCAGCACGCCCAGCAGGGCGGACGCGCCGACCTGGGCGAGCGCGGTCATGGCGATGACGGTGGCGACCAGGACCGTCCAGCCGCCCGCGAGCCAGCCGGCGGCCGGGCCGAAGACGCGCGTGTTCCACACGAAGGTGGTGCCGCAGTCCGGCATCTCCCGGTTCAGTTCCCGGAAGGCGAAGGCGGTGAGCAGGATCGGCACGAAGCCGAGCAGGAGGGCGGCCGGGGCGAGGTCACCGACCACCAGGGTCACCAGGCCCAGGGTGATGGCGATGCTGTAGGCGGGCGCGACGGAGGCGAGCCCCAGCGCCACCGTGGCGAGCAGGCCCACGGAGTCGCCGCGCAGGCCCTTCGCGGTGCGGGGTGGTGCGGGTGAGGGCTCCTGAGCGGCCCCGACGGCGTCCGTGGTCATGACGGTCTCCCATGAGGTGGACGCGGTGGTACT
Source organism: Streptomyces mabaensis (assembly GCF_053763515.1). Taxonomy (NCBI): domain Bacteria; kingdom Bacillati; phylum Actinomycetota; class Actinomycetes; order Kitasatosporales; family Streptomycetaceae; genus Streptomyces; species Streptomyces mabaensis. Next base: position 160,074 of record NZ_JBSOPZ010000006.1, on the reverse strand, counting down.
GCGTCGCTGTTTCATTAAACAGCGATTTAATGAAACGCTGCTGGTGTGGTCAAGGCCTGGGGCGGTATCTTTTTGTTTCGCTTCAGCGAATGAGAGGGTGAGGGGCGCGGTGGCACGGCGCAAGGATCAGGAAGCGCGGCGGGCTCAGCTGAGCGAGGCCGCCGGGCGGGCCCTGCTCAGTCGCGGCCTGGAGGGACTGCGGCTGCGGGACGTCGCCGAGGAGGCGGGGGTCACCCCCGCTGCGGTCCTCTACTACTACGACGACCTCGACGCGCTGATGTACGAGACCTTCCAGCAGGCCATCGAGCGGTTCTGCCGAGACCGCGAGACGGCGGCGGAGCGGCATGCGGACGCGCGGGAGCGGCTGAGCACCTGTATCGCCTCCGGTGTGGCGGTCGGCCCCCAGGACCGGCTGCCCCGGCTGCTCTTCGAGTACTGGCCCCGCACCCTGCGTGACCCGAAGGCTGCCGCACTCGACAGCGCCTTGACCGAACGTCAGATCAGCGTCTACCAGGGGATCCTGGTGCTCGGCGAGTCTCAGGGCCACTTCACCCTGGCGGACTCCGCGCGCATGGTCGCCTCCAACTTCGTGGCACTGGAGGACGGTTACCAGATGGACGTGCTCGCGGGCCGCCGTTCACGGCTCGAAGTGATCACCGCACTGCACTCGTACGCGCGGGCGGTCACGGGGTGTCGTTGGGAGTACGCCTAGCCTCGCGCTTTCACGAGATGGCTGTGCGCAGGTTGATTCAAATAAGAGCAAAGTGCTCCTGACCTGGGATGGTGGCGCCTGTCGAAGGCTCTGTCCACCGCAGCAAAGAAGGTGGTGCAGGACGCGGTCCTGAGCTGCGACATCTCAGAACGGGTCCCCATGGGTGTGGTGTGGATCACGTCATGGTCGTGCATCCAAAGAGGCGTCAGAACAGTCAAACGAGTCTGCGGTAAAGGATCTTGCAAGGAGAGGCAGATGACGGGCAATCAGAAGCTTTGGGTCGCGGCGATGGTCTGCGCGGCCACCATCGGCGGTGTGACGGGCTGTTCCAAAGGCGAGGACTCAAAGGGCAAGGGCGACACAAAGAAGTCGCCGGCGTCCGCCACGACCCAGCCTCCCATCGACCCTTTCGAGGGCCTGAGCGCCGACGAAATCGCCCAGAAGGCTGTGGATACCACGAAATCTGCGACGTCGCTCCGGATAGCTGGCAACGGCAAGTCGGACGGCGACATGATGGAGGTCGACCTGGCTGTGGACAAAGAAGGCGCCTGCGTGGGCAAGATGGTTGTCAAAGGCGGCACCGCCGAGATCCTCCAGGTCGACAACGTCAAGTACATGAAGGGCAATGAGGCGTTCTGGCGCGCCTCCCTCGGATCCGAGCGCTCAGCCGGCCAAACGGAAGGCGTGATCGAGCTCGTCAAGGGCCGCTGGTTCAAGATGCCGAACGACAAGTCCGGCGACATGGCAGGTCTCTGTGACTTCAAGGCCATGATCACGGACATGGACGAGGACAAGTCCGAACGCAAGGGCATGACCAGGGCCGCCGACGCTGACGTCAACGGCCAGCCCGCCGCGACCCTCGTCAAAGAGCAGAGCGGTGGCAAGATGCTCACCCTCTACGTGGCCAAGGAAGGCGAGCCCTACATCCTCAAGACCGTCGAGGTGGGCGGCGACGAGCCGGGAACCCTGTTCTTCTCCGACTACAACAAGCCGGTCGTGGCCACCCCACCGCCGGCCGAGCAGGTAATCGACCCGAAGAAGCTCAGCGCGGGTTCGCGACCCGGTGCCCAGGCTCTCTAGCGCTGTGACGTCCTCGCCGCCCAGCGCAAGGAACGCGCCCGCATCCGCAGCGAGAAGGGCATCCGCTGGGGCGGCAGACCGGCCCTCACGGCGTGATCAAGAAACCTTCAGGCCCGCTGGAGCTACGCCTGGAGCCGGCCGGTGATCAGCCTGATCGCGCTGATCGTGAGGTCGGGGTCATGGATCTGCACGTAGTGGTCACTGCCCGTGGCCAGCAGATGGGGTGTCTGGGGTCGAAGCTCCACCAGGCCCTGCTGCACCTTGGGCCAGGCCCGCTCCAGGCGCGCCGCAGCCGGCCAACGGGATCAGCATCGCGGTCAGCGCCGCGGCCACGACGACACATCTGTTGCGCATGGCGGAACACCGCCGTGCTTCAGGGCTTGATGTTCTGGTTCCGGTGGAACAGGTTGTCCGGGTCGTACGCCCGCTTGACCTGGACCAGACGGTCGTAATTGCCCCGGTAGTTGGCCCTGATCCGGCTCTGGTCGTCGTCGGCCATGAAGTTGATGTATCCGCCCTCCTCCGAGTGCGGGGCGGTGGCCTGGTAGTAGTCCCGGACCCAGGCGATGTTCGCCTCGTTGTCGGCGGGGTCGGGCCACATTCCGGCGATGACGGCCGCGAACGAGGCGTCCCGGTAGGCGAAGGCCGTCGCCTCGGGTGCCACGCGGTGGCAGGCGCCGTTGACCGGGTAGATGTGGACGGTCGAGTTCACGACCGGTACGCGCGGCCCGTACTCCAGATGCGCATCGATGGCGAAGTCGCTGAGCTCGGTGACGAAGTTGGCCTTCCAGTAATGCTGGAGGCCCGGCGGTACGAGCGCGTCGAAGGCGCTGTTGAGCGCCGGGTACGGCATCGGGCCGACGTGTTCGGCGACCACCGGCGCGATGTCGTGGAAGGGCTGGAGGGCCCGCTGTCCCTCGTCGAGCGGTCCGGCCCAGCACGACACGATCAGGATGAAGGGGTCGCCGTGCCGGTTCTCCGGGATGAAGGGGAGCGGCGGGGCGATCTGGAACGCCGGGAACGCTCCGAGCTGCTCCGGTGCTTCGACGATGAGCTCGCGAAACGCGCGCAGGACGGTGCCGGCGTCGTCCAGTTCGAAGACGATCGGCCCGCCGTAGATGTCCTTGACGGGGCTGAGCCGGAACTCGAACGAGGTGACCGCGCCGAAGTTGCCGCCGCCCCCGCGGATGGCCCAGAAGAGGTCGTCGTACTCCTTCTCGCTCGCGACGAGCAGCCGGCCGTCCGCGGTCACCACGTCGGCCGAGATCAGGTTGTCGCAGCTCAGGCCCAGTCCGCGGGCGAGGTATCCGATGCCGCCACCGAGGGTGAGCCCGCCGATACCGGTGGTGGAGATGATCCCGCCGGTCGTCGCCTGCCCGAAGGCGTGAGTCGCCGCGTCGAAGTCACCCCAGGTCGCTCCGCCCTCGGCGCGCGCCGTCCGTCGCTCGGGGTCGACGCGTACGGAACGCATCCGGGACATGTCAGCCACGACGCCGTTGTCGCAGGTGCCGAAGCCGGGCACACTGTGCCCGCCGCCGCGCACCGCCAGATCGAGCCCGTTCTCGCGGGCGAAGTCGACCGCCGCGATGACGTCGCCGGCGTGGGCGCAGTGCACGACGACGGCCGGCCTCCTGTCGATCATGGCGTTGTTGACCTTGCGGGCCTCGTCGTAGGTGTCGTCATCAGGGGTGACGACCGGCCCACGTGCACGTTCGCGCAACTGGTCGATCGAGGGCATGCCCATGACCGTCGCTCCATGGAAGGTGCGGTTGTCCGGTTATGAGTAGTCCCGCGCAGCTGTCGCGGCGCGGGACTACTGGTCTGGCCGTGGTGATTCGCCGTCAGCTGTCAGGCGTCAGTGGCGGCCGTTCTTGCCGTTGCTGTGGCCGTTGCCCTTGTCGTGGCCATTGCCGTTGTGCTTGCCGTTGCCGTTGTGCTTGCCGTTGTCGTGGTCCTTGCCGTTGTCGTGGTTCTTGTAGGACTTGTGGTCGTAGTCCTTGTCGTCCTTGTCGTGGTGATAGCCCTTGCCGTGGTGCTTGCCGTTGCCGTTGTCGTGCTTGTCGTCGTCGTGCTTGTCGTCGTCACGGTCCCAGTGGCTCGAGTACCCGTTCGAGACCGACTGGGACGAGCTGGCACTCGCGACGCCGGCTCCACCGAAGGCGAGAGCCAGAGCTGCGAACAGGCCGGCGGAGAGCTGGAGAATCCTGGATGTCTTTGCCCGCATGGTGCTTCCTTCCCGGGGGCGTAGACGGGGCCGATGGCCCCACACGGCCGCGAGGGCACGAGTGCCAGCGCACAGCACGGTGCGTTCGCGAAATGGACCCGGTACGTCGGCCTCTGGGTGGCGAGAGCAGCCACCGCCGACTCACACGCTGAAACGCGTGGCATCGGGCAACCCCGTTGCGGGGCATCCGTCCCTAGGACAACCGACGACCAGGGTGGCCATCGATCGGGGATCTTGAGATTGTTCCGTCTTCGTGTGCAGGCACGCAAAGAAGACGGATATTTCGTTCAATCTGTATCTAAGCTAGCCAGATGATCAGATGAAAGTCAAACGGGGCATATCGCCACGTAAGAACTATGTAATAGGTAAGGGCGGCCGGTGAGGCGGGCGTTGGTGCCGAAGCCGCAAGGTAATCACTGACAGGCCTCGCCATCAGGTGCGCAGCGCCTGGAGCACCCGCCTCAGCGCTGCCCGGGTGTCGGCCAGGTCTCCGGGGTCCGACGGCGACGCCAGCCACAGGGCCGCCTCGTTCATCGCGCCCGAGAGCAGGTGGCTCAACGGGGCGACCGGCTGCGGAGCGATGACGCCCGCGTTGACGAGGGTGGTCAGCGCATCGGTGAGGTGGCGGGCCGAGGCGGCTTCGTCCATCGCCCGCCATTCGCTCCAGCCCATCACGGAGGGCCCGTCGACGAGCATGATCCGCTGGATGTCCGGATCGGTGGTCGCGGTGAGGAACTCCTCGCAGCCGGCGGTCAGCTGCGTCCAGGGATCGTCGTGGGCCTCCGCGGCCGTGGCCACCCGTCGGCCCACCTCCTGCTGCACGTCTTCGAGGACGGCGCGGAACAGGCCCGCTTTGCTGTCGAAGTGGTGGTAGAGCGCGCCCTTGGTCACTCCGGCGGCAAGAACGATCTCCGAGAGGCTTACGGCGCCGTAGCCGAGGCCCGAGAACAGGCGTCTGCCCTCCCGCAGCAGGGTCAGCCTGGTCTGTTCTCGCTGCTGCGCTCTGGCGCCGTGCTGCGTCATCGCTGACTCCCCCGGTTGACATACCAACGGTACGTGAATAGCTTCGTTCGCATACCAATGGTATGCGAAAGGGGCCATGATGAAGCTGACCAGTTTCTACCCCGTGATCGGCACGGCGCGGCTGCGGGAGTCCCAGGACTTCTACACCCGGCTGATGGGGTTCGAGACGACGTTCGAGGCCGACTGGTACGTGAGCCTGCGGCGGCCGGGGAACCCTCCGTACGAGCTCGCCCTCCTCGACCACACGCACCCGACGCTGCCCGAGGGCTACCGCGACCCCGTGCGCGGACTGCTGCTCAACTTCGAAGTGGAGGACGTTGACGCGGAGTGGGACCGGCTCGTCGTACGCGAAGGCCTCAGCGCCGAACTGGAGCTGCGCAGCGAGGACTTCGGCCAGCGCCACTTCATCGTGGCCGACCCCAACGGTGTCCTGATCGACGTCATCACGCCGACCGCCCCCAGCCCGGAGTACGCCGAGCAGTACACCAGCCCGGACCGGTCCTAGGCCGTCAGGTGTGGAGACCGCGGGACTTCACGGCGGCGACGAAGGACGTCCAGACGGCGGGGGCGAAGACGATCGCAGGTCCGTGCGGGTTCTTGCTGTCGCGAACGGGGACGCAGGCGGCGCAGGCGTCGTTCACTTCGAGGCAGTCGCCGCTGTTGCCCCCGCTGTAGCTCGATTTGCGCCATCCGGGCAGGGGTGACGCGTCCGCGATGGGGTGCTCAGTGCTGTGCATGCTCGTAATCCTCTGCGACGGACCTGATCAGAGCCAGGGACTTGCGGTGCGACAGCGCATCGCCCAAGGCGTGATCGTAAGCCGCCTGGCACTGGCGCACCACAGCCGGGATCTCCCAGACTCTGCCTGACTTCAAGCCTTCCACGTATGCAACGGGCGGGAGGTCCTCGAACCACATGAGCTTGACCGGGCCCTCCATGAGCGCGTGATATCCCGCTCCGAAGGGGAGGACGTGCACGCGGATGCGGCGGCTCTCTCCCAACTCTGCGATGTGCCAGAGCTGTTCGCACATGACGGCCGGGCTGCCGATATGCCGTCGTAGAACTGCTTCGTCGAACAGCATCCAGACCTCCGGTGTGCGGAAATCGCCGAGAAGGTGGGCGCGTTCGAGGCGCGTGACGAGGAGCCTGTCACGCTCCTCGTCGCTCTTGGCGGGGAAGCCCGAGCTGAGCACCTCGCGCGCGTATGCCTCCGTCTGCAGGAATCCTGGCACCAGCGTGCAGGCGTACTCGTGGATCACCGTCGCCTGACGCTCCAACTCCGCGGCCTCGGCGAAGTGTTCAGCGACCTTACGACCGTCCAGCGTCGGCAGGAAGTTCTCGAAGAACCCTCCCGTCCCCAGTACCCGGTCCAGCCGGCGCGCGTCCTCCACGTCCGGTCTGCGGCGGCCCGCCTCGATATGCGCGATGTGCGTGCGCGACATGACCGCGCGCTGGCTCAGCTCCTCCTGCGTGAGCGCGGCGGCCTCGCGGCGGCGTTTCAGTTCCTCGCCGTATTTCGTACGGGATTCCGGGTTGTCCTCGATCGCCATGGCAACTCCCTGGTGTGCCAAATGCGTTGTCACGCCTGTCCCTCTGGCGAGAGTACCTGCGGCGATCCCACGCTGTGACTGAATCAGCACACACAGCGAGAGGCGATGCGATGGCAACGCTGCACGACCAGGGCGCGTTCGTGGCCCATGCGGGTACGGACGTCTACGGCCCCGGCAAGGTGATCGGCGTGGAAGGGGAGCTGCGGCGCGTGCGCTTCGTGCACTTCGTCGCCACCATCGCCGTACGTGACCTGCGTGCCGCCTCTCGCGACGAAACGGAACAGGTGACGGAATGGCTGAGGCAGAAGGCGGCGCGGTACGGGGGCCGTTGGTGAGTGGCGGGCTGGGCGCGTCCCTGACCTTGCGCGTCTCGCGGGACGGCGGGCGGACGTGGGGGCCGAGGTCGACGTACGAGCCGGGGCGGGACGCGGCCGCGATCGAGAACGCCGGGCGTTTTCCACCCTGTTCGTGCCCGAGGTGCGATTACGCGAAGTGACCGTGCGTGTACGGAAGTTGTTGTACGGTGAGCGCAAGACGGCCCCCGTCGCTGGTAGCAGCCAGCTCCGAGGGCCTACACCGCTGAGTGGAATAGAGGTCCACCGCAATGCTCCGTCATGTTATCCCGCCTGCGCGTTTCTTCTCCCAGGTGCCGAACGAAATCATTCGCCATCCGCGTCTGTCCTCCGACGCCGTACGGCTGTTGACCTGGCAGCTTTCGCTGCCGCAGGGCGCGGACGAGCCCCTGTCGCGTACCGCCCAGCGGGCCGGGATCAAGAAGGTCGCCTTCATCCGCGCCAAGCAGCAGCTCAAGGCCGAGGGCTATGTGCATGAGTGGCGGGAGCAGGGTGACCGCGGGCGCTGGGTGACGCGGCAGCTCGTCTCCAGCGTTCCGCTGAGCGCCGAGGAGGCGGCCCGGGTACGGGACGGGGCACCGGCGGGCGGTGTTCCGGCCGCCGGTGAGCCGACGCGTCGGGCCGTCGGCCGTCACCCACTCAACACTCCGGAGGAGAACACCTCCCACCAGCCCGGGCCGGGCGGCGACGCCCGCCGGGCCGTCGCCGACCTGCACCGGATCGACGAGCGCCTGCGGGTGCCGCGCGGCATGCTGCCGCAGCTCGCGGCGCTGGCGGCGCAGTGGCTGGAGTGCGGGCACACGGTGGAGGACGTACGGGCGGCGGTACGGCAGGGGCTGCCGGCGCCGGGGAGGCGGATCCACCGGCCCGGCGGCCTGGTGCGCCACCTCCTGGGCGAGGTTCCGGCGCCGCCGGGGCCGCCGGCCGAGGTGCCGACTCCGCGCGTCGCGCTGATGCGGGAGTGCGCGGGCAGCCATACGCAGCCGCGTCTGTTCCGGCCGCTGACGGACGAGACGCACTGCGGCGAGTGCCGCCAGACGCGGGCGGAGTCCCCGGAGCGCGCTCCGGTGGACAAGGTCCTGGTGGCAGTACGCGGCGCGGCCGCAGCCCGCGCGGCACTGCGCGCCTGAGCCCGTTCCTCATCCTTGCGGCCTGTCGCGGCGACGGTGACGCCGAGGCCGATCATCGTCAGCCCACCGACCGCACCCGGCTACCGTCACCAGCAGCGGTCCGGCTTGCGGCGGTGGGCGGGCGGCGCAACGCTGGATGCGGCTGCCGGTCCGGGTGGAGGGACGTTCATGGCCTCGACCTCACCACCCGGCAGCTTCGGTGCCGCACGTATGCGCTGCCGACTTCCGATGGCGGCGAAAGGGCAATCATGGGAACACGACCCTCCACGCTGGAGTCCGTGGGCGCCTGGACTCTGCGCTCCGCGCTGGTGGGGAACCTCGTATGGATCGGGGCGCTCAAGTTCGAGGACTACGAGGTGGAGAACATTCATCCTCTGGTCTCCTCGAGTCCGTTGTTCTCGCCGCTCGTCAACAAGCTCGGCGAGGAGAAGACGGCACGACTCATCGGGGTGACGGAGATCGCGATCGGCTCGCTGATCGCGGCCAGGCCGTTCGCACCCCGAGCCTCTGCGCTCGGCAGCCTAGGGGCCGTCGGGATGTTCGTCACCACCCTCAGTTTCCTGGCCACCACGCCAGAGGCCTGGCAGGAGAACCGCAAGACTCCCAAGCTCTCCATGGTCGGGCAGTTCCTGGCCAAGGACACCGTGTTTCTCGGAGCCTCCCTCATGACGCTCGCCGAATCGCTCCGAGCCGCCCGTCGCTCATGATGCGGCCCGTGGCGAGAGGGTCGGGCAGGACTCACGAGTCGGCGGCAGAGCCTAATCCTTGCGGCCTGTCGCGGCGACGGTGACGCCGAGGCCGATCATCGTCAGCCCACCGATCCCGCCGACCAGGGCGAGCCGCTGCGGTGAGCGGGCGAACCAGGTCCGTGTGGTGGCCGCGACCAATCCCCACACGCTGTCGGAGGCCACCGCGATGACATTGAAGACCAGGCCGAGCAACAGCATTTGAACCGTGACGTGCCCCTGGCTGCGGTCGACGAACTGAGGCAGTACGGCGGCGAAGAACACGATGGTCTTGGGGTTGGCCACGCCGACCGCGAACCCCTCCCACAACGTGCGCAGGCTGCCGTGCGCGGGACCCTCACCGGTGAACGCGTTGTGCAGCGACCCGCGCTGCCGCACCGCCTTGACACCGAGGTACACCAGGTACGCGGCGCCCACGAGTTTCAGCGCCGTGAAGACGAGGACCGAGCGCTCCACGATGGTCCCGACCCCGAGGGCCACGGCCACGACGAGCACGTAGGCTCCGAGCGTGTTCCCCACGACAGTGGTCAGCGCGGCACGGCGCCCTTGCGCCAGCGCCCGCCCGATCACGAACAGCACGCTGGGACCGGGAATCACGATCAGCAGGAACGACATGGCCGCGAATGCCAGTAGTCGGTCGGTAGACACCATGAAGCCGATGCAACCACGGAGACCGTTCCCGCCCGCAGCCCTTTTCCGCATGCGGCCGGCCAACCGCTGTTCTTCTGCCCCCTGGCCGTGCAGGATACGGTGCGGATGAGGGCGTCATGTGCTCTGGGGGAGAGGCTGTCCGATGGCGTTCGCTGTCCTGTGTGTGCTGCCGGTCGTCGTCGGCGTCGTCGTCGGCTACGGGACCGGCGGCCGCCTCTTCGCTCTCGCGGGTTCTGTTCGTGCCGCGGGGCTCCTCTGGCTGGCGGCCGGCATCCAGGCTCTTCAGTACTACGTCCATCCCGTGCGGCGTTTCTTTGACGACAGCCTCCGCATTCCCCTGCTGTGGCTGGTTTTCGGCACAGGAGCGGCATGGTTGGTGGTCAACCTCCGCACATGGTCGTGGGTCATGCGCACCGGCGCCGCCCTTGTGCTCATGGGCGCTCTGGCGAACGGTGCGGCGGTGATTGCCAACGGCCGTATGCCGTACGCCCCCGAAGCAGCTGTCGCGCTGGGCAAACCGGCTGGTGTGACGACTCCCAAGAACGAACCGGCAAACCAGGATACGAAGTTTGCCTATCTGGGCGACACGATGCCCGTGCCGGTTCTGGCGAAGATCGTGAGCCCCGGTGATCTCCTGATCGGAATCGGCATCGTCGTTCTGGTGTCGACCGGAATGCGCGGCACAGGCCGTGTCCACAAGGAGGTGAGGGATGACGGTGAGGACGTCCCTTGCCTCCCAGCCCACGGCCGGCCTGTTCGCGGCCGGTAGCTTCACGCTGCCGCCGCACACGATTGTTGCACCGCACGAACCGTGCCGTGTGGCTGTCCGCCCGTCCACGCGAAGGAGGAAGGGAAGGAGGTGACCATCCTGATGCGCAATCTTGTGCATGCACGACGGCTTCGTGTCGTGCTGACCCTTGGAGCGTTTGCCACGTTGCTGTACACCGTCGGCGCTCCGTACGGTGGCGGAGTCTGATTCAGGGCTCCGCCGGAGTGTTCCGGACACCGGGCTGCCGGCCCGGTGTCCGGACTGAACCACCGACGGCAGCGGCTCCGGCCAGGCGGGCGAGCCCGGACCTTCCTCCTCCACGTCGGTGCGGGCGGTGCAGGCCCCGCGTACGGCCTTTTCCCCGTCCGGCGTGTGCAAGGCCGCTGGCGCTGAGAAGGCGACGGCGCCGACCTGGCCGACCTCTCCATGCTCGCCGAGCCGTTTCCGGGAGTCACCGCGGCACGATCTGGTCCGACCGCCGGGTGGACGACGTCGACCTCGTGCCGCGCCTCGACGATGCCGGGAAGCCGATGACCTTCTCCCGCTGGTACACCGACTGGTTGGAGCAGGCCGAGCGCGCGGTATTGCCGACGCCATCGGACGCATGAGGCCGTCCCACAGGCTCAAACGGACGCCCGACCCGTCGGGTGGCGGCAGCCCCGCGCGACCGCCGACGCGGCCCGGATAGCCTGCGCGAATGAGACGGGTTCAGCGGACCGCCGGCGCCGTCGTCGGCTCAGCGGTGGGTGACGCCCTGGGAGGTCCCTTCGAGTTCGGCCCCCGAGGAGCGTTCTCCGCGCGGTTTCCCGTGCCTGGTGCCGGTGGCGAGATGAGCGGAGGCGGCGGCTGGGACCCGGGCGAGGCCACCGACGACACACAGATGGCCGTCCTGGTCGCGGAGTCCCTGCTGGAACAGGGCGGACTGGATCTGCCGGACATGTTCGCCCGCTTCCAGCAATGGGCGGCATCAGAACCCAAGGACATCGGCTTGCAGACCGAAGACGTCCTGACCAACGGCATGCCCTGGGACCTCGCCGCCGCGACACACTTCCAGGTCAACCAGCGAGCTGCGGGAAACGGATCCTTGATGCGGGCGTCGACCTCCGCCGTCTACTTCGCGCCCGCCGGCCCAGAGGCCACGATGGACGCGGCCCGCCGCATCGCTGCCCTCACCCACGGCGACCGCGCCGCCTGGGAAGGCACCGCCATCTTCCACGAACTCATCCGCGTCACGCTCGAAGGCACCGACCCCCTCACCGCCCTCCCGGACATCCTGGCTCTCGTCCATCCCGACCACCGCGGGCGCTACGCCGCAGTCCTCGCGCCCGACTGGCACCCCGATCAGGCGACCGAGTTCAACGGTGCCGTATGGCCATGCCTGGGCTCCGCCGTCTGGGCCCTGCGCACCACCACCGGTTTCGAGGACGCGATACGCGCGGCGATCGACCTCGGAGGTGACACGGACACCGTCGCTGCGGTCACGGGAGGCATCGCGGGCGCGTACTACGGACTTGAAGCGATCCCCGCCCACTGGACCCAGCCGCTCCATGTCCCCCTCCCGGGGTTCGGCGGACGGGTGCTGCACCTGCCAGATCTGCTCCACCTCACGCACCGCCTCGGAGGCTGAACCGGTCCCATGGGCGTTGTTGGCGCACGAGGCGCGGCCGTCGACCGCGCGGCACCGCGCGGCACCGCGCGGCTGAGGCCGTCGCCGTCGGTCACATCAGCCCCGTGCCTCGACCTCGCGCCAGAAGGCGCTGACACGGGCGTTGAACGTGTCGGGGACCTCCTGGAACGGCTGGTGGGCCTCCTTGGCCATCACCTCGAACGTGGCACCGGGGATCCCCTCGGCGACGATGCGTCCGTAACGGGGCGGCAGCAGAATGTCGACCTCCCCGGCCAGCACGAGCGTCGGCGCCGTGATGTCATGCAGCCGGTCCAGCGTGTCATGCGCCAGGAAGGCGGCAACCTGCTGTTGGAATGCCTCGGTCGACTGCGGGTGGGGAAACGCCAGTGCTTCGTCGATGATCTGCGCCACCGTGCCGTCCTCATGGGCGCGGGCGGAGTAGACCCACAGGAAGAACGCCTCCAGCATGGCGCGCTCGCTCGGAGCGGCTTCCGCCATCCAGTGAAAGAAGCGGAGCAGGGACCGGCAATACTGGTCCGCACAAGCCCAGGTGCTCATGAGAACGAGGCTGCGGACGAGCTCCGGGTGTGCGAGCGCCAGCTCCTGCGCGATGGCGGATCCTCCGGAGAAGCCGGCGACGTGGGCGGCCGGAACATCGAGCGCGCGCAGCACGGCAGCCGCGTCGTCGGCCATCATGGCCACCGACAGCTGTCCCTCGGGCAGCCGGGTACGCCCCGCTCCACGATTGTCGAACGCGACGAGCCGATGACGATCGCTGAGCCCGTCGAGTTGCGGCTGCCACGACTCGGCCGGATCACTCAGGCCCCCGATGAGCAGGACGTCCGATCCCCGCCCCTGGCGATGGACCCAGATCTCGGTCCCGTTGGCATTGATCAACTCGCCCATTGCCGGCCTCCTGCATGGCTCACTCCGCTGACCGCAGGACGCATGCGTCATGACGGTAATGCCGGTAATACTCGTGTAACGGAGAGTTCGAACTGTGGCGGCCATGGCTGGGCGTGTCGCCCGCCGAGCATCTGAGTTGGCCCGGGCCGGTTCACTGGGCGGCTGCTGCGCTGCTCCCTGTGTCGAAAGCTCTTCGACCACGTCTCGGCCGGGCGGGTAGGGTCACGCGCATGTGGGAGGGGCTGGAAGCGGTCGACTGGGCAGGTCTGGAACACAATTACGGGTCTGCCGAGGACGTGCCCGGCCTTCTGCAGCGATGCGCAGGACCGAATCCGGAGGACGCGGAGGAGGCAGCGTTCGAGCTGCTCAACCTGCTGTTCCATCAGGGCGGTTGGATCTGCTCCGCTGTCCCGGCCACGCTGCCCTTTCTGCTCCGTCTGGCTGCCGCCCCGCATGTGCCGAGCCGTCGCGCGGTGCTGGAACTGGTGGCGAGGCTGGCAGCGGAGGCCGGGCAGGTCGCCGAGAGGTTCCTGGATCCCGGCTGGGAGCCAACGTGGGAACGGGTGCTGCCCGAGGTGCTGGCTCTGCTGGCCGATCCCGCGCCGGAGATCCGGCGCGCCGCGGCCGACGTATCCGGTGCCTGCGCCAGCCCCGGTGCGCTCCTGCTGCCCGCGCTCCTGCGGTGCTGGCGGGCGGAGAGTGAGCTGGTGACCCGTCTTGACCTGGTCCTCGCACTCGGCCAGGCGGTCCGGCGGGAGCCGGCCGGTGACAGGTCCGGCGAGGTCAGCACCCTCCTCCACACGTTGCTCGACTCCCCGGAGCCTCAGCTTCGTTTGGCAGCGGTGCATGCGCTCGCGGCCTGCGACTCGGGGCTCGCGACGAGGCGGCTGGAGCTCGTGCTGGACGCGGTTCGTGATCCGAGCGTGGAGTTGTGGCAGCGCACCAGCTCGGTGGAAAGCGGGGCGCGGGGTGTACAGCGCTGGACGGCGGCGCTGTTCACAGGTGCGTCCTCCGCCTTCACGCTGGGCCTGCTGGCCAATCATCCCGACGAAGAGCAGCGGATCGGCGGCCTGGCGCAGGCGGGCGGGCGGCTCTCGCAGTGGCGCTCCCCGGTCGATGCACTGCTGCCGGCCATCGTGGCGCGGCTGGACGATCCGGTCACCGAGGTGCGCTACCGGGCGACCGAGCTGCTGGCCTGCCTCGGTCCGTCAGCCGCGGCCCATGCCGACGCGGTCGCCGGGCTGCTCGGCGACACCGCCGCCCGGACGACACGCAAGGGAGAGACGGTCGCCGAGGCGGCCCTGTGGGCGCTTGCCCGGATGAACGATCCGCGCTGCGTGCCGGGTCTGGCCGATCGCGTGGTTGGCGCCCGGTCCGGCTTCGCATCGGCCGCCGCCTTCTACGGCAGCGCCCGCGACGCCTTCCACGACCCGGGCCTCCCCGCCCACCACGAGATACTCGTTCGCCTTCCGGACCACGCGGAGCTGTTTCTGCCGGCGATCTGCGACCGACTCGGCACCGCCACGGACATCCACCTGCTCAATCGCCTCTGCGAAGTGCTCGCCGCCTGGGGACCTGCTGCGAAGGCAGCAGTGCCGCAGTTGCTCGACCTGCTGGGGGACAACCAGAGGTGGACCGCGGCGGCGACAGCCCTGGCCGGGATCGGGATGGCGGGCAACGGGGGACGTGAACTGCTGCTGGCCCGGTCGATCGCCGCAGGCGCAGGCGCAGACGCGGAGCTCGCCGCGTGGGCGTACTGGCAGGTCGGCGGGGAGCCGGGCCCGGCCCTGAAGGTGCTGGGGCCTGCCGCCACTGAGGGCCGCTTCCCCCACCCTGCCTTGCGCAAGCTGGCCGACCTCGGCCCGCACGCTGTCGACTTCGCGGACCAACTCCGGACGACGGTCGGTGCCGCCGACCCCTGGACCAGCGTCGAGGCCGCGCACGCCCTGTGGGCCGCGACCGGCGACACCGAGAGCACCGTCCCGGCCCTCCTGGAGGCCGTGCAGGACCTGGCCGAGGGTGCCTACCTACCGGTCACGCTCCCCGCGGTGCGCCATCTCACCCGGATCGCCCACGCCGCCCAGCCCGCCGCCCAGCCCGCCGCTCATCTCTTGCGCGACCTGCCTACAAGTGACCGGCGTCTTCATTACTTCGGCGGGTGGCGCGCCTTCGCCGAAGACGAGTCCATTCGCACTGCCGTCGACGAGCTGCTCGGCGCAACCGACTGACTGAGCGCCGACGAGGCGGCCGCCTTGCTGCGCAAGCCCGGGAAGTGCGTGCCTCGCTTTCCCTCAGCTCCTCCTGAGCAAGAGCCCCCACGTCCGGCATGGCGGCATGGCCGGGCGTGGGGCGCCGGGCACCGGTCAGCCGCTGTGCTTGAAGCCCTTGCCTGTGCGGTCGAGCGGGTCGGCGGGCAGGGAGAGGAAGCGGGCCCGCAACGCGTCCCACGCGGCGAGGCGGCCGAAGTCGGGCGTGTCCCGAATGCCCTGGCGGTCTGTGAGGAACGGGTTGGGCAGCAGGACGGTCATCATCTGTTCGTCGCGGCCGTTGAACAGGCGCAGACCCCAGCTGACGGGGGCGCCGTCGGAGCCGATGCTGCGGTAGAGCTCGGCGCGGGAGCAGCGGCGGATGCGGCCCAGCTCGGGGCCGGAGGCGGTGTGCTCGCCGATACAGAGGTGGAAGTGCCAGGCACCGAAGTCGACCGTGGCGTAGCCGTCGTTCATGGTGATGGCGGTCGGGGCGCAGGGGGCGCCGACTTCCCAGGCGGCGCCTTCGATGATGGGCCCGAAGTTGATCTGCTGCCAGTGGTCGGTGAAGACGGTGGTGATCAGGTCGAGGAGGGTGGTCTCGTCCGTCGGCAGGGCCCAGACGTGCTGGGTGCCGCCGCTCTCGGTTTCGACGACGGCCGGTTCGATGGTGGTCATGCGGATCGCTCCTTGTGATTCAGGATGCAGTCGCCGCAGGTGCCGGCGCCGGGGACGCGGTAGTAGAGACAGCAGCTGCGGCGGCGGAAGGTGATGGTTCCGTCCGCGCCCGGGTCGAAGGCACCGGCGCCGGTGAGTGGTTCGCGCCCGAGGAGGTCGCGGACGAGGGGGATCACCGGCTGTGGGACGTGCGGGGCGCGGGTGATCAGGACTCGCAGGGCGCCGACGAGTGCCGAGGCGGCGTTGCCGCGCAGAATCCGCGGGGATACCCCGGAGACCCGCTGGACGGCCTCGGCGAGCGGACGCAGGTTCTGTACGGCGACGGTGCCGTGCACAGCAGCGGCCGCGGCTCCGGGCAGCTCACGCGGCGCGGGCAGCCACAGGTCGATGGGGCCGGAGAGTGCCGGGCGCCACCACAGCTGTTCTGGGTTCAGGTCGGGGACACCTCCGGTGAGTGCGACGGAGGCAAGAGCGATCGACCAGAGCCGTGAGGCGGTGCCCAGGTGGAGGGTGGAGGCGGCCACGCGCATCTGGTCGGTGCCGATCCGCTGCCCAACGGCCTGTACGTATGCCTTCAGCGCGTCGGCATCGGCGTACAGCTCGGTCAGCGGCAGAAACCCGTCGGGATCGGGCCGCTCGCCGCATGTCACGGCGAAGTACGGGCCGATGGCCGCGACCTGCTCCAGCGTGGCGGCGGTTCGGTTCACCATGTGCGTACCGTCCGGGTCAGGTCGTGGAAGGACCGCGTGCTGACGACGCTGCCGGCCCGGCGCAGGGTCAGGTTGCCGTGCTCGTCGGCGCTGATCTGGGCCTCGTCGCCCGGTGTGGCGTGCTGGACAGCCATGCCCTCCCGGGCCAGGGCGCGTTCCAGCAGGGGGCGCAGGACCGGCGGGGCGTCCACGGTGACCGTGGCGCGGGCGGCCCGGCGCAGCCCGAAGCTGCCTGAGAGCGGGTCGAAGGCGAGGTGGTCGGCGTCGAAGGCCGCGGCGACGGCCCCGCTGCTGACCAGGTCTTCGGGTGCTCCGGTGTGTACGTGGGAGGAGCGGTCGACCAGCCAGACCGCGTCGGCGACACGCAGCGCCAGTTCCAGATCGTGGGTACTGACCACGACCGTAAGGCCCTTCTCCCGGGCCAGGTCGCGCAGCAGCACGGTGAGTGCCACCCGCGAGGGCACGTCCAGGAAGGCGGTCGGCTCGTCCAGCAGGACGACGTCGGGCTCCTGGGCCAGCGCCCGGGCGGTGAGCACCCGCTGGCGTTCACCGTCGGAGAGCTCGGCGGCCGGCCGGTCGGCCAGGTGCTTGGCGTCCACCGCCTCCAGGGCCCATTGGACAGCATGCTCGTCGGCCGGTGCCAGACGTCCGGTGAACCCGGTGTGCGGATGACGGCCCAGGGCAACGAGCTCCCGTGCCGACAGCAGACCCGCGTCGACGCGGTCGGTGAGGACGACGGCGAGCCGCCGCGCGAGGGCCGCGGGTGACTCCCCGGCGATGGGCCGGCCGCCGATGCGCACGCCCCCGGCGAGGGGCGGCAGCAATCCGCACAGGGTGCGCAACAGGGTGGACTTGCCCGCGCCGTTGGGGCCGAGCAGCACGGTCAGTTCACCGGCCCGGGCCTCCAGTTCCAGGTCCTCCAGGACCGCACGCCGGGTGCCGCGTCCCCACGCGGCGCGGGTGCGATAGCCGACGGTGAGACCGTCGGTGCCGAGTCCGCCGGGGCGCGCGGTCGACCGTGCGGACGGGACGGGCCGCGCGGCCGAAGCTCCGGGTGCCACTGTCGTGTCGGTCATGAGGTCACCCCTTGCAGGCCGCGGCGGCTGCGGATCAGGAACGTGATGACGACGGGGGCGCCGAACAGCGAGGTGATCGCGTTCAGCGGCAATACCGCGTCCATACCGGGCGGCTGGCTCAGCAGCGCGCAGGCCAGGGCCAGGAACGCACCGGCGAGCATCGACGCGGGCACGAGCACCCGGTGGTCGGAGGTGCCCAGGGCGACGCGGGTCAGGTGCGGTACGGCCAGGCCGAGGAAGGCGACCGGGCCGCAGAACGCGGTGGCGGCCCCGGCCAGCAGCGACGTTCCCAGCAGCGCCAGGTCGCGGCTTCTGCGGACGTTCAGGCCCATGGTGCGGGCGTAGTCCTCGCCGAGCAGC
The DNA here is from genome assembly GCF_053763515.1 of Streptomyces mabaensis. Lineage (NCBI taxonomy): Bacteria > Bacillati > Actinomycetota > Actinomycetes > Kitasatosporales > Streptomycetaceae > Streptomyces > Streptomyces mabaensis. The sequence continues at coordinate 142,235 of NZ_JBSOPZ010000006.1, read as the reverse complement.
AGCGCGTTGAGGCGCTTGGTGGTCAGCAGGGCGGCCGCCAGGCCCGCCCCGATCACCGGGAGCATCACCGCGAGGTCGGGCCAGGTAGTGGCGCTGAAACTGCCCAGTCCCCACATCACGAACTGCTGGGCGCGCTCGGGCCGGGCGTACACCAGCATGACGCTGACCACCGCGGTGGCCGCCGAGCCGATCATCACGCCGATGACCAGCAGGGTGACCGCCGAGCGGACCCAGCGCGACAGCAGCAGCACCAGCGCCAGCACACACCCGGCGCCGAGGGAAGCGGCCAGCACCACGCCGATGCGGCCCAGCCCCGCCAGGTCACCGGTGAAGCTCCCGGCCACACCGCCCGTACTGACCACCACGGCCGCCACCCCCATGCTTGCCCCCGAACTCACCCCGAGTGAGAACGGATCGGCCAGCGCGTTGCGGAACAGCGTCTGCATCTGCACGCCGGCCACGGCGAGGGCAGCGCCCACAGCGGTGGCCGTCAGCGCACGCGGCAGCCGCACCTCCTCGACGATGACGGCCCACCGCGGGTCGGCCCCCGCACTGCCGAACAGCACACGCACCACCTCCCCGACAGGCACCTGGTAGGAGCCGACGGCGACCGTCAGCACGAACAGAACTGCCGTGCCGACGGCCAGCCCGGAGACGACCAGGAGACGCCGACGCCCGGGCACCGGGCTTGCCGGGGCCGGGGCCGGGGCCGGGGCAGGCGTCACGGCTGTCCGCGTGGTCACGCGCGCGGCACCTTGGTGTAGAAGGTGAAGGTGTGGCCCGCGGCCTGGTCCGGGTGCAGGAGGGCGAACAGGTCGGCGAGGACGAGGTCCGGACGCAGGACGCCGCGCTCGTAGAAGTCGTTGCCGCCGCCGGGACCCAGCGCCTTGGTGTTCGTCCAGACCTCACCCGCGTTCACAGCGTTCAGCTTGGCGTAGCGACGGTCCGCCTTGACCGCGTCGGCAGTCGACTTCCACTGCTCGCCGACCAGCCACGTCGGCGCGTCGCCGCCCTTGGCGTACACGGCCTCGAAGTTCAACTGAAGGTTGCCTGTGCCCTTGTCGCCCGCCCACGGGTAGGTGCCACCGGCATCATTGATCAGCTTCCCGACGTAGCTGCCGCCGGAGGCCATGCTCCACGTGCCCTGGTACATCGTGCCCGGCAGCACCTTGACGGGCTTGCCCGCCGAGACGGACTTCGCGGCCTTGGCGGCGACCTTGCCGTAGTCGCTCTCGACGGTGTCGAACACCTCGCCCGCGCGCTTCTCGGCTCCGGTGAGTGCGGCCATGGCCTTGACCCACTCGGCGCGGCCGAGCGGGCTGGGCTCCAGCCACTCGGCGTTGGCGACGACGGCGATGCCCGCCTGCCGCAGCTTCGGGTACTGCGGGTCGTCGGTCCCCTGGGTCATCAGGACATCGGGCCTGGCGCCGATGACCTGCTCGGCGTTCAGGGTGTTGTCCTTGGCGTACTCGGCGACCTTGCCCGACGTCACCCGCTCACGGACCTCGGCGGAGCTGACGAACGCGCCGCTTGCCACACCGGTCAGGACATTCAGCGTGCCGGTCTCGGTCAGCAGCGGCAGGTGCGTGGTCGAGGCGGAGTACAGGCTCTTGACCGGAGTGGTGATCTGCTGGGCCTTGGCCAGGTCGCCGGACAGCTTCGGCTTGGGGGCCCCGCACTTGACCAGGACGTACGACTCGGGCTTGCCCTTGGGGTAGGGCTCCTTGACCGTGAGGACCTGGTAGCTCTTCTCGTACCGCAAGGTGAAGTTCTTCGCGTGCTCCACCGTGGACTTCACGGGGAAGTAGTCCTCGGCCGGATCGAAGTCGGAGATGCAGCCGGCCGCGGACCCCGAGGCCCGGGAATCCGCCGGCCGGGCGGAGTCGCCGTCGGCGCACGCGGCGAGGGTGAAACTCAGAGCGGCGATCAGCGCCGTAATGCCGGCAGGGCGTCGAAGAGGCGGGACTGGTCGTACGGACACGAGGGCTCCTGGGCATGCGTCGAAGCGCACCGGTCTTCCGGGTGCGTGGGAAAGGGAACGACCGAGGGGCGGTCGCACAGTCAGCGAGAGGGTGGGACGCCGAGCGTCGCCGGGAGGCCCTTCAGCGCTCCGACGGCAGGGTCCGAGCGACAAGCCGTCGCGTCCATCTCATACGGGCAGCCGGGAGTGGAAACTTCACACAAGCACGCGGGCACACGAGTGCCACCGTCCTCTCTCGGGGAAATCCGCCCCGGTATGGCGAGGTGCGACGGCGTGAGTCTCCTGACTCGGGATCGACGCTTCTCCGGCCTTCCCACCCCGACGGGGCGGTGGCTTCGGCGGAGTCGCTCCCCCTACACAGTGGCGGTACCGTGCCGGAATCTCACCGGCTTCCTCGTTCCGCCGTCGCTTGTCGGACGGAAGCATCCCAGAACGCACATGACCGCGCCAGCCCTTCGGCTGTGCCCCCCACCACATGGGGGGACGCGCAGGGGCGTGGTTCGGCGACGTCGGTCATGCGCAGGGTGGCTGACTAACAGTCGGGTCAGTCCTCCGTGATGACCGGGAAGCGGCGGGGCGCGATCAGCAGGAGGGCCAGCAGGGCCAGTACCGCCGCTGCCGCCGCGCCCAGGTAGACGTGGTCCACCGCCGTGTCGACCGCCCGGCGCAGCTGGTCCGCCGCTTCCGCGGTGAGGGAGGCGGGGTGTTCCAGGGCGTGCGCGACGCCGTCGAGGTCGGCGTCCGGCAGGCGGGCGGTGAGGGTGGCGTTGGCGACGGCGCCGAACAGCGCGGCGCCCACGCTCTGGCCGACCTGGCGGCAGAAGAGTACGGATGCGGTGGTGGTGCCGCGTTCCGACCAGCCCACCGTCGACTGGACGCCGACGATGAGCGGCAGTTGGAAGAGGCCGAGGGCGGCGCCGAGCAGCAGCATGATCAGGGCGGGCTGCCAGGGGGAGCCCGGGTAGGGCAGGAGGGGGAAGGCGAGGAGGATCACGGCGGCGAGTGAGATGCCGATGACCGCGGTGTTGCGGAAGCCGATGCGGGTGTAGACGTGCTGGCTGAGCGCGGCGGAGATGGGCCAGCTCAGGGTCATGATCGAAAGGACGAAGCCCGCGCCGATCGGGCCGAGGCCCAGGACCGACTGCGCGTACGTGGGCAGGAAGACGGTCGGCGCGACCATCAGCAGCCCCAGCGCGCCGAGGGCCAGGTTGACGGCGGCGATGGTGCGGCGGCGCCAGACCCAGCCGGGGATGACCGGATCCGCGGCCCGGCGCTCGACGACGACGGCCAGCGCCGCGAGGACCGCCGCCCCGGCGAGCAGGGTGAGCGAGGGCGCGGACAGCCAGGGCCAGGCGACGCCGCCCTGGACCAGGGCGGTCAGCAGCAGGCCGCCGCAGGCGAAGACGGTCAGTGCGCCGGCCCAGTCGATCCGGGGGCGGGCGGCCGGAGCCGTACGGGCGGTCTCCTTGAGGTGACGGGCGATCAGCCACATCGCCAACGCCCCGATCGGCAGGTTGATCAGGAAGATCCAGCGCCAGTGGGCGTACGCGGCGAGGAGCCCGCCGACCGCCGGTCCGGCCACCGCGGAGACGGCCCAGACGGTGGAGAGCCGGGCCTGGATCCTGGGGCGTTCCTTGAGGGGGTAGAGGTCGGCGGCGATCGTCTGGACCGTGCCCTGGATCGCGCCGCCGCCGAGTCCCTGGACCACCCGGAAGGCGATCAGGGCCGCCATGTTCCAGGCCACCGCGCACAGGACCGACCCGACGAGGAAGAGGGCGATGCCGGCGATGAGGACCGGCTTGCGGCCGAAGGTGTCGGAGAGCTTGCCGTACACGGGGAGGGTGACGGTGACGGCGAGGAGGTAGCCGGAGAAGAGCCAGGAGAAGACCGCGAACCCGCCGAGGTCGCCGACGATCTGGGGGACGGCGGTGGACACGATCGTGCCGTCGAGGGCGGCGAGCGCCATACCGAGCATCAGCGCCGCGACGACCGGCCTGCGCCGGCGGGCGGACTCCGGGGCGGACCGGGTGCCGGGCAGGGCTTCCGTACCGCCGCCGCTGCTGCCGCTCACCCGAATCCTTTCACCGTGCATCTATTTTCCTGGGACACCCTCTCATTCCCGGGCCGGGCCGCGGGAGGGGGCGGGGGTCCCCGAGACGGACTCCGCCCGACGGCGTACTCCCCCTAGGGGGACCTCCGCCCTTCGGGCCAGGGGCCGTTCGTACCGGTGGAGGAGGAGATGGCCGCGGACCGGTTCTTAACTGGTTCTTACGGGCCGCCTCACCCGGTGGGTGGGGCTAACCCCCGGGTGGATACGGAGATGCGCACCAGCGCGCCCGTACCCCTGTGCCGACCAGACTCGACCCAGTTGTTCCAGGCACGCACCACGACGTCGACCGAGGAGATTTACCGTGACTACGGCTGTGACCATTCCCAGGCACGAGGGCACTGGAGGGCCTACGGCCGTAGCCGCGCGGGCGCGGCAGGTCGTCAAGGCGTACGGGTCGGGGGAGACGCGGGTCGTCGCGCTCGACCATGTCGATGTGGACATCGCGCGGGGGCGGTTCACCGCGATCATGGGGCCGTCGGGTTCGGGCAAGTCGACCCTGATGCACTGCCTCGCCGGCCTCGACACCGTGACCTCGGGCGAGATCTACGTCGACGACACCGAGATCACCAAGCTCAAGGACAAGAAGCTCACGCAGCTGCGCCGGGACCGGATCGGCTTCATCTTCCAGGCGTTCAACCTGCTGCCGACGCTCAACGCGCTGGAGAACATCACGCTGCCGATGGACATCGCGGGCCGCAAGCCCGACGCCCAGTGGCTGAACCGGGTGGTGGAGACCGTCGGTCTCGCCGGGCGGCTGAAGCACCGGCCGACGCAGCTGTCCGGCGGTCAGCAGCAGCGGGTGGCGGTCGCCCGTGCGCTGGCGGCGCGGCCCGAGATCATCTTCGGTGACGAGCCGACCGGAAACCTCGACTCCCGGGCGGGCGCCGAAGTGCTCGGCTTCCTGCGGAAGTCGGTCGACGAGCTGGGGCAGACCATCGTGATGGTCACGCACGACCCGGTGGCGGCCTCGTACGCGGACCGGGTGCTGTATCTCGCGGACGGCCGGATCGTGGACGAGATGTTCAACCCGACGGCCGATCAGGTCCTCGACAGGATGAAGGACTTCGACGCGCGCGGGCGGACGTCATGACCGTACTCAAGACCTCGATGCGCAACTTCGTCGCGCACAAGGGGCGGATGGCGCTGTCCGCCGTCGCGGTCCTGCTGTCGGTGGCGTTCGTGTGCGGCACGCTCGTCTTCACCGACACGATGAACACGACGTTCGACAAGCTCTTCGCCGTCACCTCGGCCGATGTCACCGTCAGCCCGAAGTCCGCGAAGGAGGGCGAGGAGATCTCGCAGACCGGCCGGCCCGAGACGCTGCCCGCCTCGGTCGTGGCGAAGGTCGCCGAGGCCGACGGGGTGAAGGCTGCCGAGGGCGCGGTCGTCTCGATGAGCGTCACCGTCGTCAACAGCGACAACAAGAACATGGGCTCCACCACCGGCGCTCCCACGCTCGCCGGCAACTGGACCCGCAATGAACTGAAGTCGATGGAGATCACCTCCGGTCACGCGCCGCGCGGCCCCACCGAGGTGATGGTCGACGCCGACACGGCCGACAAGCACGGCCTGAAGCTCGGCGACGAGCTGCGCACTATCGCCGTCACCGGTGACATCCGGGCGAAGATCTCCGGGATCGCCACCTTCAAGGTGACCAACCCGGGTGCGGCCGTCGTCTACTTCGACACCGCCACCGCGCAGCGGGGGCTCCTCGGCGGGACGGACCTGTTCACCCATGTCGCCGTCACCGCGAACGACGGGGTCAGCGACGAGCAGCTGAAGCGGAACCTCGCCGCCTCGGTCGAGGGCCCGTACAAGCTCCAGACCTCGAAGGAGGCCGCGGACGCCAACCGCGCGGACGTCGGCTCGTTCCTCGACGTGATGAAGTACGTGATGCTCGGCTTCGCCGCCATCGCCTTCCTCGTCGGCATCTTCCTGATCTTCAACACCTTCTCGATGCTGGTCGCGCAGCGGACGCGTGAGATCGGCCTGATGCGGGCCCTCGGGTCGAGCCGGGGCCAGATCAACCAGTCGGTGCGCGTCGAGGCGCTGCTGCTCGGCGTGTTCGGCTCGGTCCTCGGCGTGGGCGCCGGCGTCGGTCTCGCCGTCGGGCTGATGGAGCTGATGGGCTCCATGGGCATGGAGCTGTCCACCGCCGACCTCACGGTCAAGTGGACGACCCCGGTGGTCGGTGTGGTCCTCGGCGTGGTCGTCACCCTCATCGCCGCGGCCGTGCCGGCCCGGCGGGCGGGCAAGGTCTCGCCGATGGCCGCCCTGCGCGACGCGGGAACGCCCGGCGACCGCAAGGCGGGCTGGATCCGGGGCATCCTCGGGCTGGCGCTGACGAGCACCGGCGTCGCCGGGCTCTACCTCGCGGCCACCGCCGACAAGGCGGGCGAGGGCTCGCTGTTCCTCGGCGCGGGTGTGGTGCTGACGCTGATCGGCTTCGTGGTGATCGGACCGTTGCTGGCCGGCGGGGTGGTGAAGGTGCTGAGCGCGGTCGTCCTGCGGATGTTCGGCCCGGTCGGACGGATGGCGGAGCGCAACGCGCTGCGCAACCCGCGCCGTACGGGAGCCACCGGCGCCGCGCTGATGATCGGGCTCGCGCTGGTCGCCTGCCTGTCGGTCGTCGGGTCCTCGATGGTGGCCTCGGCCACCGACGAGCTCGACAGGTCGGTCGGCGCGGACTTCATCGTCCAGTCCGCGAACGGGCAGCCGATCATGCCGCAGGCCCAGCAGGCCCTGGAGGCGGCTCCCGGCATCGCCCACGTCACCGAGTACAAGTTCGTGGACGCGAAGCTGACCTCCCCCGACGGTAAGACGGAGGAGGAGGGACTGGCCGCCGCCGACCCGACGTACGCGCAGGACCTGCGGCGCGTGACGGTCGCCGGTGAACTCGCGGCGGCGTACGGCAAGGACGCCATGTCGGTCGGCGACGCCTACGCCAAGCGGCACGGCGTCGAGGTCGGCGACGAGATGACGGTCGCCTTCAAGGGCGGCGAGACCGCCCGGCTGCGGGTCGCCGCCATCACGTCCGACGACACGAACGTCGACAAGGGCGCGATGTACGTGAACATCACGACCGTCGAGCGGTACCTGCCGGCCGAGAAGATGCCGAAGAACATGATCATGTTCGCGAAGGCGGAGGACGGCAAGGAGGAGGCCGCGTACGCCGCCCTGAAGGACTCGCTCGCGGCGTACCCGCAGTACAAGGTGCAGAACCAGACCGACTTCAAGCAGGACCTGAAGGACCAGATCGGGCAGCTGCTCAACATGGTCTACGGGCTGCTGGCGCTCGCGATCATCGTCGCGGTGCTGGGCGTGGTGAACACCCTCGCGCTGTCGGTCGTGGAGCGGACCCGCGAGATCGGCCTGATGCGGGCCATCGGCCTCTCGCGCCGCCAGCTGCGCCGCATGATCCGCCTGGAGTCGGTGGTCATCGCCCTCTTCGGCGCCCTGCTGGGCCTGGGGCTGGGGCTGGGCTGGGGCGCGACCGCGCAGCAGCTGCTGGCGCTGGAGGGCCTCGGGGTCCTGGAGATCCCGTGGCCGACGATCCTGACGGTGTTCGTGGGCTCGGCGTTCGTGGGCCTGTTCGCGGCGCTGGTCCCGGCGTTCCGGGCGGGGCGGATGAACGTACTAAACGCCATCGCCACGGAGTAGTGGTGGTGGATACGGGGGGCCCGGCCCCGGTGTGCTCTTCGCGAGCGCGCCGGGGCCGGTTCGCGTCGGTGCGTCCGTCGGTGCGTCTCAGACGGCGAGGACGGGGACGTCGTAGAGCGGGATGAACTTGTCGCGGGTGACGAGGGTCAGGCCCTCGGTCTGGGCCTGGGCGATCAGTATCCGGTCGAACGGATCCCGGTGGTGGGGCGGGAGCTGCCCGGCGCGGATGCCGTGGTCCGCGATGACCGGCAGTGCCTGGAACTGCGTGTCCCGGGCCTGTTCGGCCATGTCGCCCCGGCCGGTGAGCTTGCCCGTCGCCTGCTTCACCGAGATCTCCCAGGGAGTCACGGCGCTGACGAAGACCCAGCGCTCATGGGCGAGCAGGTCGCGCGTCTCATCGGCGAGCTCCCCGTTCAGCCACCACAGCACGACGTGCGTATCGAGCAGCAGCTTCACGCGTCCGCTCCGAATGCCTCTGCGAAGCCCTCCGGGAGCTCATCGAAGTCGTCGGCGATTTCGATCTGCCCCCTGAGCGAGCCGTAATCGGTCCGCTGGACCTTCCCCTTCAGCGGGATGACCTTGGCAACCGGCTCGCCGGACTTGCTGATGATCACCTCCTCGCCGGTGGCGACCACCTCCAGGATTTTGGAGAAGTGCGTCTTCGCCTCGTGCACGTTGTACTGCCGGGCTGCTTCCATGGCGGCCTCTCAAGCTGGGTGGACTAAGCAGTGGACTTAGGTTACCGGGCCCACTGCCGTCCGAGCCAGCCCATTCACTCTCCGGAGTGACCTCATTCCCTCGCGCGAGTGACCCGCCCACGCCGTAGGCTGGAACCCCCGGCCCGTGCGACGTGTCGGGTCCTTCGCGTTGCCCACCCCTCGGTCTCAGGTCTCCCCCTCGGCCGGCCCCCGGACGGAAAGCCTTCTCCATGAGCCTGCACGGTCTGCTCGACGCCGTCATCCAGGACCCCGCACTCACCGAAGCGGTGAAGGCCGCCGCCGACGGCAACCGCATGCACGTCGACCTCGTCGGTCCGCCCGCCGCCCGGCCCTTCGCCGTCGCCGCGCTCGCGCGCCGCACCGAGCGGACCGTGCTCGCGGTCACCGCGACCGGCCGGGAGGCGGAGGACCTGGCCGCCGCGCTGCGCTCACTGCTGCCGGCCGACCAGGTGGTGGACTACCCGTCCTGGGAGACGCTGCCGCACGAGCGGCTGTCGCCGCGCAGCGACACCGTGGGGCGCCGGCTGGCCGTACTGCGCCGGCTCGCGCACCCGAGCACGGACGACCCGTCGGCCGGGCCGGTCAGCGTGGTGGTCGCGCCCGTGCGTTCCGTACTCCAGCCGCAGGTCAAGGGGCTCGGAGACCTGGAGCCGGTGGCGCTGCGCAGCGGGCAGAGCGCCGACCTGGGCGAGGTGACCGAGGCGCTCGCCGCGGCTGCGTACGCCCGGGTGGAGCTGGTGGAGAAGCGCGGCGAGTTCGCGGTGCGCGGCGGCATCCTCGATGTGTTCCCGCCGACCGAGGAGCACCCGCTGCGGGTGGAGTTCTGGGGCGACGACGTCGAGGAGATCCGTTACTTCAAGGTCGCCGACCAGCGCTCGCTGGAGGTCGCCGAGCACGGCCTGTGGGCGCCGCCCTGCCGTGAGCTGCTGTTGACCCAGGACGTACGGCAGCGGGCCGCCGCCCTTGCCGAGGAGCACCCGGAGCTGGGCGAGCTGCTCGGCAAGATCGCCGAGGGGATCGCGGTCGAGGGCATGGAGTCGCTGGCTCCGGTGCTCGTCGACGACATGGAGCTGCTGCTCGACGTGCTGCCGAAGGACTCGATGGCGGTGGTCTGCGATCCCGAGCGGGTCCGGACCCGGGCGGCCGACCTGGTGGCCACCTCGCAGGAGTTCCTGCAGGCGTCGTGGGCGGCGACGGCCGGCGGCGGCGAGGCGCCCATCGACGTGGACGCGGCGTCCCTGTGGGGCATCGCGGACGTCCGGGACCGGGCCCGCGAGCTCGGAATGATGTGGTGGTCCATCTCGCCGTTCGCCGCCGACGAGGAGCTGTCGGACGAAACGCTGAAGCTCGGCATGCACGCGCCGGAGAGCTACCGCGGCGACACCGCGCGGGCGCTCGCCGACACCAAGGGCTGGATCGCCGACGGCTGGCGCACGGTGTACATCACCGAAGGGCACGGTCCGGCGGCCCGTACCGTCGAGGTGCTCGGCGGCGAGGGCATCGCGGCCCGCCTCGACGCCGACCTGGCGGAGATCTCCCCGTCCGTCGTGCACGTCTCGTGCGGCTCGATCGACTACGGCTTCGTCGACCAGGGGCTCAGGCTCGCCGTACTGACCGAGACCGACCTCACCGGCCAGCGCACCGCCAGCAAGGACATGGGCCGGATGCCGGCCCGCCGCCGCAAGACCATCGACCCGCTGACCCTCCAGGCGGACGACTACATCGTCCACGAGCAGCACGGCGTCGGCCGGTACATCGAGATGGTGCAGCGCACGGTGCAGGGCGCGACCCGCGAGTACCTCCTCGTCGAGTACGCCCCCGCCAAGCGCGGCCAGCCCGGCGACCGGCTCTACATCCCCACCGACCAGCTGGAGCAGGTCACCAAGTACGTGGGCGGGGAGGCGCCGACGCTGCACCGGCTCGGCGGCGCCGACTGGACCAAGACCAAGGCGCGGGCGAAGAAGGCGGTCAAGGAGATCGCCGCCGACCTGATCAAGCTGTACTCGGCGCGGATGGCCGCGCCCGGCCATGTCTTCGGCCCGGACACCCCGTGGCAGCGGGAGCTGGAGGACGCCTTCCCGTACGTGGAGACGCCCGACCAGCTCACCACCATCGCCGAGGTCAAGGAGGACATGGAGAAGTCCGTCCCGATGGACCGGCTGATCTGCGGCGACGTCGGCTACGGCAAGACGGAGATCGCGGTCCGCGCGGCGTTCAAGGCGGTCCAGGACGGCAAGCAGGTGGCGGTGCTCGTCCCGACGACGCTGCTGGTGCAGCAGCACTTCGGTACGTTCTCCGAGCGGTACGCGCAATTCCCGGTGGTCACCCGGGCGTTGTCCCGCTTCCAGAGCGACAGCGAGGCGAAGGCGACCCTGGAGGGGCTGAAGGAGGGCGCGGTCGACATCGTCATCGGCACGCACCGGCTCTTCTCCTCCGAGACCAAGTTCAAGGACCTGGGCCTGGTCATCGTCGACGAGGAGCAGCGCTTCGGCGTCGAGCACAAGGAGCAGCTGAAGAAGCTGCGCGCGAACGTCGACGTCCTGACGATGTCCGCGACCCCGATCCCGCGCACGCTGGAGATGGCGGTCACCGGCATCCGGGAGATGTCGACGATCACCACCCCGCCGGAGGAGCGCCACCCGGTGCTGACCTTCGTCGGCCCGTACGAGCAGAAGCAGATCGGCGCGGCCATCCGGCGTGAACTGCTGCGCGAGGGCCAGGTCTTCTACATCCACAACCGGGTCGAGTCGATCGACCGGGCGGCGGCGAAGCTGCGCGAGATCGTGCCGGAGGCGCGGATCGCGCTGGCGCACGGGCAGATGGGGGAGAGCGCCCTGGAGCAGGTCGTGGTCGACTTCTGGGAGAAGAAGTTCGACGTGCTCGTCTCCACGACGATCGTGGAGTCCGGCATCGACATCTCCAACGCCAACACCCTGATCGTCGAGCGCGGCGACAACTTCGGTCTCTCGCAGCTGCACCAGCTGCGCGGCCGGGTGGGCCGGGGGAGGGAGCGCGGATACGCGTACTTCCTCTACCCGCCGGAGAAGCCGCTGACCGAGACCGCGCACGAGCGGCTCGCGACGATCGCCCAGCACACCGAGATGGGCGCGGGCATGTACGTGGCGATGAAGGACCTGGAGATCCGCGGCGCGGGCAATCTGCTCGGCGGCGAGCAGTCCGGGCACATCGCGGGCGTCGGCTTCGACCTGTACGTACGGATGGTGGGCGAGGCGGTCGCGGACTACCGGGCCTCGCTGGAGGGCGGCGTGGAGGAGGAGCCGCCGCTGGAGGTCAAGATCGAGCTCCCGGTCGACGCGCACGTCCCGCACGACTACGCCCCCGGCGAGCGGCTGCGCCTCCAGGCGTACCGCTCGATCGCCTCGGCGAACTCGGAGGAGGACATCAAGGCGGTCCGCGAGGAGCTCACCGACCGCTACGGCAAGCTCCCCGAGCCGGTGGAGAACCTGCTCCTCGTCGCCGGCCTGCGGATGCTGGCGCGTGCCTGCGGGGTCGCGGACATCACGCTGCAGGGCCCGAACGTGCGGTTCGGCCCGGTGGAGCTGCGGGAGTCGCAGGAGCTGCGCCTGAAGCGGCTGTACCCGCGTACGGTCATCAAGCCGGCCACGCACCAGATCCTGGTCCCGCGCCCGACGACGGGCAAGATCGGCGGCAAGCCGGTGGTGGGCCGCGAACTGCTGGCCTGGACGGGCGAGTTCCTGACGACGATCCTGGGGTCGTAAGGGCCGACTACGCTCGGCAGGTGACGAAGACACAAGTGAGCTTCAGGATCGGCCCGGCGGACGCGGAGCGACTCCGCCGGGCCGCCGAGCGGGCCGGCGCCACGATGTCCGCGTACATCGAGGCGCGGGTGCTGGTTGCCGTCGAGCAGGACGAAGCGACGAGTCATGCCTTCCGCGAGGCGGACGCGGCGAGCAACGAGGCGTATGGGGCTGCCGACGCTGCCAGCTGGCCCGAGCCCGAACCCCTGTCGGCGGAGCGCAAGGCGGAACTCGACGACGTGCTCGGCAGGTTCTTCGGCAAGGGCTCACTGACCGTATGACGCCACAGGTCGTCTATGACGTGGAGCTCTGATCGCCGTCGACGCGGCAGCGGGGACCTGCGGTATCTGCATACGGCATGGCGCTCCGCGGGGGATCCGGCCCATCGTCCCGGGCCCCGTGCTCGCACAGGTCTGGCGGGGCGGGCCGCGTCAGTACCGGTTGGCCGAGTTCCTGACGCAGTGTCAGGTGTTCTCGGCCTTCACCGTGAGCGATTACCAGCGCGCCGGCTGGATGCTCGGCCAGGCCGAACTGCCGCACAAAAAGCGCCCGGACGTGGTCGATGCCCTGGTCGTGGTGACGGCGGTGCTGCATCACACGGATGTCGTCGTCACGTCGGATCCTGCCGACCTCGTCGCTTACGCGGCGACCTGGGGTGGAAGCTGGATCCCGTCACTGCCTGAGGCAGGTGTGCGCGGCTACCGCCTGGGATGCTGGGTTCATGCCGCACTCACGCCGGGACCGGACTGCCTTGATACGCCTCGCCCTTCCTGCCGGTGGCCGCCGAACCGCCCTGCCGGCCATCGCCCTTGTCGTCGCCGTCGCCGTATCCGGCTGCACCGGGACGCCGCTGGACGGCGACGCGGGCGGCGGCGCCTCCGGTGCGGCCCCGGGTGCGGGGAGGTACGGCGTCAGCCCGCTGGACAACCCGGACGGGACGAAGCCGGGCCTCGGGCCCGTGACGGCGTCGGCGGACAAGAAGGCCGCGCTGGAGCTCATCACGAAGGTCCGCACGGCCGGCCGCGGGCCGAAGACGGGTTACGACCGGGACGAGTTCGGCTACGCCTGGAAGGACTCCGTCGACGGCATACCGCTGGCCAGGAACGGCTGTGACACCCGAATTATCTCTATGGTTCGCGCTGTGGTGGGGCTGTTCTCTCAGCGTATGCAGGGTGTGGTCGCCTGTGCGTAGTGAGAGGCACATGAGTCACAGGCCGCTGTGTACGCGCGGGAAGAGGCTCGTCCTTACGGTCACCGTTGCCGTCACGCTCGTCGCAGGCTGTGATGGTCTGGAGCCGGGCGGAAGCTCCGCGGGATCCGGACCGGACGCCGCTGCCGGGCGGGCGGCGAGCCCGCTGACGAATCCGGACGGAACGAAGCCGGGGCTCGCCGCGCTCACGTCGGAGGCGGACAAGGCGAACGCGCGCAAGCTCGTCGACAAACTCACAGTCAAGGGGCGTGGGCCGAAGACGGGCTACGAACGGGACAAGTTCGGCTATGCGTGGATGGACACGGCGGATGGGGTGCCGCTGGCGAGGAACGGTTGTGACACCCGGAACGACTTGCTGAAACTTCATGGACAGGACGTCGAGTTCCGTAGGGGTTCCGACTGCGTGGTCGTGTCGATGGACCTGTACGACCCGTACACCGGCAAGGACATCGCCTGGAAGAAGGCCAAGGCCACCGAGGTACAGATAGACCACGTGGTGCCGTTGTCGTACGCCTGGCAGATGGGTGCCTCACGTTGGAGCAAGGAGAAGCGGCAGCAGCTGGCCAACGACGTGCTGAATCTCCTGCCGGTCTCGGGCTTCACGAACTCCGCCAAACGCGACTCCGGTCCGGCATCCTGGCTGCCGCCGAACAAGTCGATCCGGTGCTCGTACGCAGTGCGGTTCGCGCAGGTGGCCCTCAAGTACGACCTCGCGGTGACGGCGGCGGACAGGGCGACGATGTTGAAGCAGTGCCAGGGCTGACAGCATCCCCATGGCTGTCCCGGCCTCGGCGTTGCGGGTTCCCTCTCGGACGTGGTGGCTAAGGTGCGCTGTTATGGACGCTGCTGATCTCGACCGTCAGGCCCGGACCTTGTCCGGGTGTATTCCTCCACTCCTGGTCTCCCGGCTTCTTGAGATCGGCCACAGTGAAGAGGTGGAGGCCCAAGCCCGTCGCGGGGAATGGTTCTGCGCGCGGGCCTGGGCGCAGCTGCTCAGTGACCAGGGTCGGCAAGCCGAGGCGCTGGAGGTGCTTTCTCCGTACGTTGCCACTGGCTGGTGGTCGGCAGCACGGACCCAGGCGGAGCTGCTGGAGAGCTGGGGGCGGGCAGAGGAAGCGATTGCGCTGGCCCTGCCGTACGCGAGCACGGGAGGGCTCCCGTTGGAGTATTTCGCGCGCCTGCTGGCGCGGCACGGTCGTACGGACGAGGCAGTCACTCGGCTGAGCGCAGGAATTGAGGACCGGCTTCTTGCCGCCGCTCTGGTCGACATCGCCGAGGGAGCAGGCCGGGACGAAGACATCGCCGCGCTGCTGGCTGCCCGTATCCCGGACCAGCACCGCTGTGACAGTCCATGGTGCTGCCACGGTCTCGACCCCGACGACGCCATCGGGCTTCTTGTCACGATCCGCGAACGCCAGGGCCGCGTCGACGAAGCGATCGCCCTGCTGCGCACCCGGTACATCACCTCGGTCAACAACCGGGATCAGCTGGCCGACCTGCTGGCGAGACACGGTCGGATCGAGGAACTGCGCGCGTACGCGGTGACCGATCGTCTCGGTCACGCCGCGCAGCGTCTGGCTGAGGCACTGGAGGAGCGCGGTGACGTGGAAGGCGCGATCGCCGTGTACCGGCAGTCGGGCGACTCGCAGGACTTCCGGTGCCACGGCACGGTGCGTCTGGCGGAGCTCCTGGCACGGCATGGCCGAGGGGGCGAAGCGGTCGATGTGATGCGAGTCCTGGCCGAGGCCCACAACGGGGACGACTGGGTCCTGCATACGTGGTCCAACCTGTGCCTCGCTCAGGGCCGCCCCGAGGACGGCCTGGCGCACCTCGACGCCCTCGCCGCCGCCCGCGGGGGCGAGGAGGAGTGGGACCTGTACTGGATACGGTTGCCGCTCATCGCCGCCCGCGACGGCGTCGATGCAGCGGTCGCACAGGCCTGCTCCCACCCCGAGGGATCCACCTCGTACGCGGCGCCGCACATCGCCGAGCTGCTCGTCGGCGCCGGGCGCCCCGAGGAAGCTGTTGCCGTTCTCGAACAGCACGCCCCCGAGAACAGCAACGAACTTGCCGGCCACCTCATCGACCTGGGGCGCGTCAACGACGCCGTCGCACTCCTTCAGCAGCGTGATTCCGAGCCGGTCTCGCCTGTCCGGACCGGCTCGTTCTTCAACGATCCCCCATTCTGATTCCGCCTCTCACGGCTGCCCGGCAGACAGCACTCAAGCCGGACAGCCGCAGGTGGTGGTGGAACGCGAGCTACGGGGACGGAACAGCCCGCATGGCACGGCGCAGACTGGCTCGCGCGGCGGTGAGGTCGTCCTCCGCCTCACGCAGTTGGCTCTCCAGGGCGGCGATCCGATCCCTGGCCTCTGACAGCGCTTGCTCCAGCGCGGTATTCCGCTGCTCGATCTGCTGTACCCGCTCGATCAGCTCGTGCTGGTTCACGCCCTCCAACTCGGCGCCGAGAGATAGCCTGACCCGGTTACGGAGCCGATCGCGCTCCTTCTTGAGGTCCTTGATCTCTTCGCGGGCCAGTGCAAGGTCCGTCCGCAACCCGGCCGGAGACACCTTGGACGCTTCTGGAGTGTGGGAGTTCTGGCGACCTCGCGTTCGCTGGGCGGAGATGCCGTCCTGAACGGCCTGGTGCACCTGAGGCTGGTTGTAGACGAACCACGTGGACACCGAGGCATCCCGTGCCACTTGGACGACGGTGATCCGTCGCCCCGAGCGGAGAAGGGCATCCACGGCGTCGAGTGCACGCCTCGTCTTGTCTTCGCTGTCCTTGGCGCGGCTGACGCGCAGCCGCTCGACCCGGGCGCTCCGGTCGTTGCCGCCGGAAGCAGCAGGAATCTTCATTCCGAGCTCCGTGTCGTCAGCGCCTGCACAGGGATGAAGGCCGCTGCCGAACGTGCCTTGCGCAGCTCGCGTGAGGCGGATTCGACGGCGGCCCGCTCCTCGGCGGGCAGGGCGTCGAGCTTCCGCCGCATCTCGTCGGCCGACTTCGAGTAGGCGCGGATCTGGTCATCGAGATTGCGTACGACCCAGGCGGCGGCCTCCATCGCGAGGGCGGCTTCCTTGTCGGCTCGCAGGTCCGCGACCTGCTGTTCCAGGGCGGGGAGGTAGGAGGGATCGGGGCGGTAGAAGTCGCATCCGGCGCACTGGAAGCGGATGCGGCAGTGCCCGCCGCCGGCCTTGACGTTGCTCGGCTCGGTGCAGCCGCCGTAGGGAACCCCGACGCTTTCCACCTCGTAGGCGAGGGGATCGCCGAATCCGCGGGCTGCTCCGTGCCGGTCGACGGCGAGTGCCGCGACCGTGCGCACGGCCTCCTGCTTTCGGCTGAGGGAGACTTTGTAGTACCCCATGGTCACGTCCAGTGAACGGTGGTCCATGAGTTCCCGCAGGATGTCGGGGCGAGTGCCCGCGTCCGCATGGCGCTGGGCGTAAGCGTGGCGGAAGCCGTACGGGACGACCTGGGTCCGGTCGTAAGCGAGCGGGGCGCCGTCCTCGTCGAGCCGGTCGTCCACAAGGTCTGGGATCAGTTCGTCGATCCAGTTCCGGAAGATCCGGTTGCAGAAGTGCGAAGTGTTCAGATGCCCGCGGCGCGGACGGTTGCGCTGTCCGGGCGAGGGAAACAGCCACTGGGCGCAGGCCGGTACGGCCGGTAGCGCATCGAGCTCCTTCTGCCAGGTTTCGATCAGCTGGGCGGTGCTCTCCGATATCGGCAGCCGACGGCCGTGGCGTCGCCGTTTGTGGTTGTCGTAGATCAGCGTCGGTTTGCCGTCGACCCGCTCCAGGCAGTCGCGGCGCAGGCTGGTGACCTCGCCCGGACGCCGGCCGGTGTCCCGGAGGACCGCGTAGACCACCTGGTACATCCGCGCGAAGTCGGCGGCCGCCCAGCCGCCGCTCGCGTACCCCGTCGAGGTGCCCAGCAGATCGAGGTGCGCGTCGAGCTGGGCGATGACGTGCTCGGGGATCGCACGGCCGAGATCGTCCTCGGTCACTTCCGCGGCGGCGATGCTGTGGAAGCGGGGGTTGAGCGCGAATCCGCCGGGCACGTGATCCATCATCCCGGCCTGACGGGCGTAGTCCAGGAACGTGCGCCAGTGGCGGAGCAGGGCTCTGCGGTGGCTGGTGGAGTAGTCGTGACCGTCCTCGGGACGCTTGGTGATTCGGAACATGTCCACTACGGCGTTCATGTCAGCCATGGCGAGGAGCCCGGGCTCATCCCCGTGGGGGCGGCCTGCCAGCGCGGAGGACGCGATGGTCGCCGCGTAGACGGTCTGCCGTAGGTCCATGACGTTGGGGCGTGCCGTGCGGCCGTACTCCTTGACCAGCTCCCGCAGCCAACGCTGCCGTACCGGACGGAAGTCGATGTCGCCGTGGACAGCGGTGTACTTGCGACCGCGCCCTGCCGTCAGCCCGATGAGAGCGCACTCCCATACGTCGCCCGAGGTCGGATCGGTGCCCTCGAACTCGATGCGTGCGCGTCGGACGTGCTGGAGAACACCGTTCAGGACGCCGGAGGTCGCGGCTGGAAGCCCGGAGGAGAAGGAGGCGTCCAGGTCGAGGAGCGAGCCGAGTCCGGCGGGGAGGCCGGCCACGATGCGGCGTACCCGCTGGGGGACCAGGTTGATTCCGGCGTCGTCGCGCTGCTGTAGCCCGTACAAGAGCTCCTGGCGGACCGCGGGGCTCACACCCGCGAGCGAGAACTGGGAGACGCCGGGCATCGCCCCGTTCGCGGAGGCATTGGGCCTGCGGCGAGACGGATCCGGGGTGTGCGTGGTGTCGAAGTCCGCAGGGTTCCCCAGGAGGTATCGGGCTTTCCGGCAGGCGTCGCAGCGGGAGCCGTTGCTCGCCACATGGGTGGTGCAGGAGGCCACGGAGCAGACGAACACGCTGGTCGTCGGGTTACCAGGATCGGCAGTGAACAGTGCCTGAACGGGGTCCCACTCATCTGCCCGCCAGCCCGACGGAAGGCGCGCCGCGAGCCATGACGGCCACTCCGGTTCAACGGAGACCGAGGCAACGACAGCCGAGCGGAGAGGTGCAATGGTCATCGCAGCAGCTCCGGAGCGAGGCTGTCGACGGCCGCGCGGAGATCCTCGTCCTGGGCGTGCACATACACGGCTGTGCTCGCCGACGAGGCATGGCCCAGGAGTGTCTGCACGACGTCCGGCGCGACCCCGTTGCGAATCCAGCGGGTGGCGGCCGTGTGCCGCATCATGTGCGGCCGGGCGGTCAGACCGCAGCGTCTCCCGATCCGTTCGACCACTTGCTTGGCGTTGGAGTACGACAGGGGCCGTCCCGCGTGCACGCCGACGAGATTGACGAAGACGTAGTCACAGGCGGCGGAGCCGGCCACCTGTTCACGCTCGGCGAGATGATCGCGATACCGATGCACCACCTCTGGCGTCAGCGGAACCATGCGAGGGCGCCCGGCCTTGGCCCGTGCCCCGTTGACGTTGTCCTGCCGAGGCCTGACGTGCAGGTGCGCGCCACCAATCCGGCAGCCGAGGTGGCTGGAATCGGGGAGTAGATGCATGTCCTCGCGCCGCAGTCCGAGGGCTTCGCCGATGCGGAGGCCGGCTTCCAGGAGGACGGTCAGCAGCAGCCGGTCACGCGCGGTGCGAGCGGCGTTGAGGATCTGATCCGTCTGGGCTCGGGTGAGCGTCTGCGGTGCCCGCTCGATCTCCGGCGCCTTCAGGACGCGGGCTTTGACCATCAGGTGTTGGCCGCCCTCGCCGGGATCGAAGCCGGCCGGGGCGTGGGCGAGGAAGCGCGGCTCGCTGAGACGCGCGGCGACTTCGTGACCCACATGTCCCTGAACCGCGCAGAAGCGGAGGAACTCACACACCGCAGTGAGCGTGGCGTTGACCGTCTTGCCGGACGGAGGCCGCCCGTACCGGGTCGGTGTCCGCTCAACGTGGAACTTGAACAGACTCATGTCCCCGAGCCGGACGGTCCTCCAGTCGGTACCCCGCTCTGCGCACCAATTGAGGTAGTGGCCGATTCTG
Source organism: Streptomyces mabaensis (assembly GCF_053763515.1). Lineage (NCBI taxonomy): Bacteria > Bacillati > Actinomycetota > Actinomycetes > Kitasatosporales > Streptomycetaceae > Streptomyces > Streptomyces mabaensis. Next base: position 122,759 of record NZ_JBSOPZ010000006.1, on the reverse strand, counting down.
GGGATGTACGCGCGCTGTGTCTGCGGTGACCGCCCGGCTCCGCGCAGGTACAGGGAGAACTCACGGGCTTCGGGGTGGGGCGCGTACGTCTCCTCGTCGACCAGGAGCCAGGTGGTCTCGCCGGTGGTGGGCGAGACGGCCTTCTCCGTGCATAACGTCATGGATCTGCTTCCTGTCTCCGATGTCACTCATGTGCCTCATGGCATGACTGATAACGGCGAGGGACAGGAGTTGGTTACTGCTGTGCCTCATGTGCATCGCAATCAGGAAGGGTATAGAGATAACCCGAAACGATCTTCTGGCCAGGGACGGGCAGGACATCACGCACCGGTCCGGCTCCGACTGTGTGGTCGTCTCCATGACCCTCCAGGACCCCTACACCGGCAGGGCCATCGCGTGGCGCAAGCAGCAGGCCTCCGAGGTCCAGATCGACCACGTCATGCCGCTGTCCTACGACTGGCAGATGGGCGCGGCCCGCTGGAACGAGGGCAAGCGGGAGCAGATCGCCAACGATCCGCTGAACCTCCTCCCGGTGTCGGGCCCGGCGAACAGCGCCAAGAGCGACTCGGGCCCGGCCTCCTGGCTGCCGCCGAACAAGCCGGTCCGCTGCGCGTACGCGGTGCGGTTCTCGCAGGTCGCGCTCAAGTACGACCTGCCGGTGACTGCGGCCGACAAGCGGATGATGCTGGCGCAGTGCGGGTGAAAACCCGTTGGGACCCGGGGGGCGGGTTCGTTAGCCTGCGCGGATGGAGTTGACGACGACCACCCTCGCCGAGCGGCCCGAACTGCAGGGGCCGATGTGGCGGATGCTCGACACCTGGCCCGCCTTCATGCTCCAGGATCCGGTGGGCTGGCTGCTCATCGGGCGGATCGTCGCCGAACTGCCCGAGTACGTCCTCGTCACGACGGACGAGAACGACGAGGTCGTGGCCCGCGCGTTCAGTGTGCCCTTCGCGCTGAAGAAGGACGGTCGCGACGAACTGCCCGCGGGCGGCTGGGACCAGGTGCTGCTGTGGGCCTTCTCCGACCTGCGGCACGGCGTCGTCCCGGACACAGTCAGCGCGATCGAGATCACGGTCGCCACCGGCCTTCAGGGGAAGGGGATTTCCGGCCGGGTGCTCGCCGCGCTGCGGGAGAACGCCCGGGCCCGCGGCTTCGGCGAGGTCGTCGCACCGGTCCGGCCGAGCGCGAAGCACCGGGAAGCGGGCGCGTCGATCGAGGAGTACGCGCACCGCACCCGCGAGGACGGACTGCCGTACGACCCGTGGCTGCGGGTGCACGTCCGCGCCGGCGGGGTGATCGAAGCGGTGGCACCCGCCTCGATGACCGTCTCGGGATCGCTCGGCCAGTGGCGGGAGTGGACCGGGCTGCCCTTCGACACCGACGGTCCGGTGGAGGTACCGGGGGCGCTGGTGCCCGTGCACTGCGAGGCCGGGCGCGGGTACGCCGTCTATGTCGAGCCCAATGTGTGGGTACGGCACACGCTATAGGGCACCGCCGGAGACAGGCCTCAGGGCACGGCCGGAATGTCCTGCTCCGCCCAGACGATCTTGCCGGACGGCGTCCGGCACGAACCCCAGCGCCGGCAGAGCATGTTGATCAGCTGAAGACCGCGGCCGCCCTCGTCGCTGAGGGACGCGTGCTGGATCTGGGGCAGGTCCGGCCCGGTGTCGGCGAGCTCCACCACCAGGCGGTCGTGCCGCATCAGGCGCAGCCGGCCAGGCCCGCCCCCGTACCGCAGCGCGTTCCCGACGAGTTCGCTGACCACCAGTTCGGTGACGTCCGAGAGTTCGCCGAGCTGCCAGCTGTCCAGCTGGTCCCTGACGAACTTGCGGGCCGCGCCCGCCGCCGAGCCGTCGCCGGGCAGGTCCCACGCGTGCAGATCCGTTCCGCCCAGCGGTTGCAGCGCGGCCGCCACCAGAATGACGGCCTCGTCGAACCGGGCGGCGCCGGCCGGTGCGAAATCGCTGAGGGCGCAGAAATCCAGCTCGGACGGCCCCATCCGGGCGGCCGTCTCGCGCAGCCGCCCCAGCTGGACGTCGATGTCGTCCGTGCGGGACTTGATCAGCCCGTCGGTGTACAGCACGAGCCGGCTCCCGGGCGGAACGGTCAGGCGCAACGGGTCGTACGGGATGACGCCGGCGCCGATGGGAGCGCCGACGGGCACGTCCACATACTCGGCGGTGCCGTCCGGAGCGATCAGCAGCGGCGGCGGATGACCGGCGCTGACCAGGGTGTAACTGGCGTCGGCCGGGTCGTAGACGGCACACAGGCAGGTGGCGACCTGGTCCTCCTCCAGGTCACGGGCGGCGAGGTCCAGCCGGGCGAGCATCCGGTCGGGGGACATGTCCGTCGCCATGAGGGTCCGGGCGACGGCGCGGAGTACGCCCGTGGTGGCCGCCGCCGACAGGCCGTGGCTCATCACGTCACCCACCACGAGCGCCGTGCGGCCGCCCGGCAGGGGCGCCACGTCGAACCAGTCGCCGCCCACCCCGCCCGGGTCGGTGGTCGGGGTGTAGCGGGAGGTGACCTCCAGGCCTGGGGTGCACGGGGTGGCACGGGGGAGCAGGTTCCGCTGGAGCCTGGCCACGTGCTCGCGCTCACGCCCGTACATCCGGGCGTTGTCCACGAACACGGCGGCCTTCGAGGCGAGCTCGATGGCCAGTGCGAGGTCCCCTTCGGTGAACCCGGGCCGGCTGCCCGTGCGGATGAAGTCGGCCGCGCCCAGCAGCACTCCGCGGGCGATCAGCGGCACCACCAGGTAGCTGTGCACGCCGGCTTTGCGCATCTGGGCGGCCGCGCTGAGGGTCGGGGCCACCCGTTCGAACTCGTCCGGCCTGATCCGCTTGATCAGCACCGGCTTGCCGGTGGTCAGGCAGTGGGTGGCGTACGTGGGACGGGAAGAAGAGATCTCGCCCACCGGGTCGGGTTCCAGCGACCCCAGTACGTCGATCGCCGAGACGGCCAGCGCCCGCGTGACCGGGCGCGCACCGCTGGGGCGTGCGCCTTCCTCCCCCTGGAGTACGGACTCCAGAAGATCGACGGCGGCGGCGTCGGCCAGCCGGGGCACGGTGAAGTCAGCGAACTCCTGGGAGGTGGTGGACAGGTCGAGCGTGGTCCCGATCCGTACGCTCGCCTCGTTGAGCCAGCGGAGGTGGTCGCGGGCGGCTCGGCCGCGCGGGGTGAAGCTGTGGGCGAGCGATGTGGTGAGGCGACGCGCGGTGCGGATCGCGTGGAGGTACCTCCGGCCGTGCCCCACGTCCGCTCACCTCCTCGCCCCTCGCGGCCACCTTATGAGCGATTCCCCCGCCGGGCATGCGGGAGTCCTGCGGGATTCCTGTGGGATTCCGGCGGGACGGGATTGCCGTCCTGGGACGGCATATGCCGACCTACGCCGCCGCCCGCAGCAGCGGCCGGGTCCGGTCCCACAGGCCGTCCAGGACGGCGGGATCGTTGGCGAGCTTGGCGAACAGCACCATGCCCTCCAGCTGGGCCAGTACGGACCGGGCCGTCTCGCGGTCGGCGGCGGCTGCCGGAATCACACCCTCCGCCGCGGCCTCGCCGAGCGTCGCGTGGACGAGGTCGATCTGCTCGTCGAAGATCTCCGCCAGCCGGGCCCGGACCACATGGTCCTGGGTGCTCAGCTCCAGCGCGAGGTTCCCGAAGAGGCAGCCGTGCACGGCCCCGCCCTCCTCCTTCGCTCTCCGCTGGCCGGCGGCCTGCTCCTGGAACAGCCGCTCCAGCCTGGTCTCGGCCGGGCCGTCGCCGCCGAGCACCGCGGCCCAGGCCCGGCGCTGCTCGCCCCAGTGGGTGTTGACCGCCTCGATGGTCAGCGCCTGCTTGGACTCGAAGAAGTGGTAGAAGCTGCCCTTCTTCACGTCCGCGCGGGCGCAGATCTCCGCGACGCCGATGGTCCCGTATCCGCGGCTCAGCATCAGTGAGCAGGCGGCGACGAGGAGGCGTTCCCGTGCGGTGCTGGTCCGTCCCATGGGTCGAGTATACGGGCGGTCAACTATTCCGGTGGTTTTTAGTTGACCGGTCGTCTAGCGTGGGCGGTATGAACACCATGAACCGCATGAACGCCACGAACCGCTCCTGGGAGCACGGCCGGCTCAGCACGCTGCTGGGACTGGAGTACCCCCTCGTACAAGGTCCGTTCGGCGGTGGACTGTCGTCCGTGGCGCTCGCCGCCGCCGTCTCGGAGGCCGGTGGCCTCGGCTCGTACGGGGCGCACATCCTCACCCCCGACGGCATCGGCACGCTGGTGGACGACCTGCGGAAGGCCACCTCGCGGCCGTTCGCGGTCAACCTCTGGGTCCCGCACCCCGACGAGGCCGGACCGGCACCGGACGCGGCGGCGCGCGAGCGGTACGCCGCGCTGCTGCGGCCGTGGTTCGAGGAACTCGGCCTGCCGGCCGGACATCTGGAGGAGCCCCCGGCGGCACCCACCTTCGCCGAGCAGGCCGAGGCGCTGCTCGCGGCCGGGCCGCCGGTCATCAGCTTCGTGATGGGCCTGCCGCCCGCGGGAGTGCTCGCCGAGGCCCGGCGGCGCGGGATCGTCACCCTCGGCACCGCGACGACCGTCGAGGAGGCCGTCGCCGTCGAGGGGGCCGGATTCGACGCGGTCGTGGCCTCCGGCAGCGACGCGGGTGGCCACCGGGGGTCGTTCCTGCGCCCGGTGAACGAGTCCCTCGTCGGTACGTTCTCGCTGGTCCCGCAGGTGGCCCGGGCCGTGTCGATTCCGGTGATCGCCGCGGGCGGCATCGCGGACGGCCGGGGCGTCGCCGCCGCGCTCACCCTGGGCGCCGACGGGGTGCAGATCGGCACCGGCTTCCTGGCCACCGAGGAGTCCGGTGCGAGCCCGGTCCACCGGGCGGCGCTGCACGGCCCCGAGGCCGCGACGACCGTACTGACCCGTGCCTTCTCCGGCCGGCTCGCCCGGGCGATCCCGAACCGCTTCACCCGCGAGACGGCGGCCCACGAGCACGAGGTGGCGCCCTATCCGCTGCAGTACACGCTCACCCGCCCGCTGCGGACGGCGGCGGCCGAGCGCGGGCTGCCGGACTACGTGAACCTCTGGTCCGGTCAGGCCGCGGCGCTCACCCGGCCCCGGCCGGCCGCGGAGTACGTCGCGGCGCTGGTCGCCGAGACCGGGGCGGTGCTCGGCGGCGCTGCCGCGTAACGCCGGAACGCCGAGGGAGCCGCCCTCCCCCTCCGGGGCGGCTCCCTCGGCGCGTCAGTCGGCCGGTCCGCCGGTCAGCCGCCCAGCTTGGCCAGGTCGACGACGTCCTTGTCGGCCGGGGCCTCGGCCGGGACGGGCTTGTTGAAGTCGGTGAAGCTCATCGTGCCGGGCTCGTCGCCGCCCGTGGAGACGATCTTCAGCAGGTACGGCTCGCCCTGAGTGGCGACGTACAGGGTGTGGGTCGCGTCGCCGTCGGTCTCCGTGAGGGTGATCGCCTCCTGGCCGTCCACCGTGGTGACCGCGCCCTTGCGCGCCACGGAGTTGACGTCGTCGAACTCCTTGAGAAGCGCGTTGAGGTCACAGACGCCGACGAACTCCTTGGCGTCGGGCTCGGAGGTCTTCGTCTTCATCCAGCGATTGGCGAGCATGGCCACCGCGGCGTCCGTCTCGGCCTTCGGCTCGCCCTTGCTCTGGGACCGCAGGAACTTCTCGTCGAACTTGATGTAGACGGTCTCGCCGGTCTTGATGAGGTCCAGCGAGCCCTCCTGGTTGACCGACATCTTGCCGGCGCACTCGTCCTTGGTGTTCAGCGCCATGTCCATGGTCATCGGGCCGTCCGCGTCCTCGATGTTCCCCTTCATCCGCAGGGAGGTGGCAGTCTTGGTGGCCTTGACCGCCTTCTCGACGATCTCCGGGCCGGACAGGTCCGCGAACGGCTCCGGCTTCTGCTCCTTCTTCTTCTCCTGCCACTCGGAGCCGGAGACCTTGCTGCTGTCGCTGTCCTTCTTGTCCGTGCCACAGGCGGTGAGGCCGACGGCGGCCGCGATGCAGAGCGCGGCGAGGGCGGTGGAACGCATGGTGTTCTTCTCCATGGGTGAGAGGGCCTTGAGGTGATGCGGGGAGCGGTCTGCGGACGGAAGGCGGGTCAGCCCGTCTTCTTCCAGTCCTGGCAGCCGGTGGTCTTGAAGTACGCGTCCTTGGCCGTGATCGTCACGATCGCGTTGCCCGAGACGTTGTCGTTGGCGGCAATCGACTCAAGACCGTGCTCAGCGTCCTTGGCGCGCTCCCAGTAGCACATGTCGTCTGTGTTGCCTGAGGACTTGTAGGTGCCCGGGGCAATGTCTGTGCCGATCTTGAACATACCGCCGTCGCCCTTCATCGCGGCGGCCGGGGTGCCGGTGGCCTTCGGGTCGACGGCCTCCCAGTCCTGGCAGCCGGTCGACTTGAAGATCTTGTCGGTCGCCTTGACGGTCACGTAGGCGGTGCCGGTGACGTTGTCGTTCGCGATGATCGAGTCGAGCTCGGCCTTGGAGTCCTTGGCGCGCTCCCAGTAGCACATGCCGTCGTCGTTGCCGGAGGACTTGTAGGTGCCGGGCTTGATGTCGGTGCCGACCTCCGCGTCGCCGTCGCCCCCGAGGACCGCCTTCTTCGCCGCCTTCTTCGCCTTCGGCGTGCTCGAGGAGCCGTCCTCCTTCTTGGCCGTTGCGGAGGTGGAGGAGGAGCTGCCGTTCTCGCTGTCACCGCCCCCGGCGCCCGCGATTCCGGCGATCGTGATCACGGCTACCACCGCGCCGAGGCCCGTGAGCACCTTGTGGCGGGCGACCCAGCTGCGGCGGGGCGGCTGCGGGGCGGCGTGCTGCGGACCGTAGTGCGGGTGGAACTGCTGCTGGGACATGGGTGCACCTCTCTGGCGCGGTGAGGACTCTCGTTGCGACGGGGGTAATCACATCAGAGCTTGTGAACCGAGTCAACACGATTCACAGAAATCGTAGAGTTCACGCCGTGAAGGGGTCTGTGTCGCGTGTACGGGTATGCTCGGCGCCACAGTGGAGCCGGATCGGACGAGGGGACGCGCCAGGTGCCGGAGAACGCAGCAGAGGTGACCGCTGCCGGAATCGCCCGCCTCGCGGGCGTGGGCCGGGCCGCCGTCAGCAACTGGCGGCGCCGCCACGCCGACTTCCCCAAGCCCGTCGGCGGAAGCGAGACCAGTCCCTCCTTCGCGCTCGCCGACGTCGAGCGATGGCTGCGTGAGCAGGGCAAACTCGCCGAGGTTCCGTTGCGTGAGCGGGTCTGGCAGCAGCTCTCGGGCCACCCCGCGGGCGCCGTGAACGCCCTCGTCCAGGCCGGCTGCGCGCTGCTGCTCGTACGGGACCGGCCCACCGTCTGGCTGGAGCTGACCGCCGTGTCCGACGAGCGGATGGCCGCCCTGCTGCCGCGCGTCCTGGACCAGGTACTGACCGCCCGCTTCGGCGAAGCGCCGCCCGTGCTGCCCATCGGTACGCCGGCCCCGGCCCCTGCCCCCGCCCCCGGTACGCCGGCCTCGGGTACGCCGGCCCCCGCCCCCCGGACGCCCGGCGCGCACCCCGGTGATCCCGCGTCGGCGGCCGAAACGGCCCGACTGGCCGCCTCCGCGCCCTTCCTGCGCGCGGTCGCCGAGCTTGCCGCTGAGCTGGGGGCCCGGCAGGCGTTCGAGTTCCTGCTCGGCCGGCATCTCGACGCCAATCCGCGCCAGTACACGCTCACCCCGCCCGGCCCCGCCGAACTCATGGCCGCCCTGGCCGGGCCCGCGCGTACCGTGCTCGACCCCGCCTGCGGAACCGGCAGCCTGCTGCGCGCCGTCCCGAACCCCACCGCCGTCCGCGGCCAGGACACCTCGCCCGACCTCGCCGCGCTCACCGCCCTGCGCCTCGCCCTGCAACGCGACGCCGAGGTACGCGTCCGGGCCGCGGACAGCCTGCGCGCCGACGCCTTCCCCTCACTCGCCGCCGACGTGGTGCTCTGCCACCCGCCGTTCAACGAGCGCAACTGGGGGCACGACGAACTCGCCTACGACGCGCGCTGGGAGTACGGCTTCCCGGCCCGCACCGAGTCCGAGCTCGCCTGGGTCCAGCACACCCTCGCCCGGCTGCGCGAAGGCGGCACCGCCGTTCTCCTGATGCCCCCGGCCGTCGCCTCCCGCCGCTCCGGCCGCCGCATCCGCGCCGATCTGCTACGCCGCGGCGCGCTCCGGGCCGTCATCGCGCTGCCGGCCGGCGCCGCGCCGCCGTACGGCATCCCGCTGCACCTGTGGGTGCTGCGCCGGCCGGGCGCCGGGCAGCAGCCCTCGCCCGAACTCCTCCTCGTCGACACCGCCGAACTGAACATCGACGGCCGCGACCGGCTGCCCTGGCAGACCGTCCACTCCACGGTCCTGGAGGCCTGGCAGGCCTTCGACCGCGACGGGACGGCCGAGGAGCGGCCCGGCATCAGCCGCGCCCTGCCTGTCATCGAACTCCTCGACGACGACGTGGACCTGGCCCCCGCCCGGCACCTCCCGCCCCCCGCCGCGGGCGGCGGCGCGGCCGAACTCACCGCCGTACGCGACAACCTCGGCGACACCCTGCTGCTGGCCACCCGGCTCACGCCCCCGCCCGTCACGGCCGCCGCCCCGTCCCGCTGGCCCGCCACCACCGTCGGCGAACTGGCCCGCGCGGGCGCCCTGGTGCTACGCGCAGGCGGTACGGGGGCCGGCGGTACGGGAGCCGGGTCCGCGCCCGTACTCACCGAGCAGGACGTGCTCGGCGGCCACCCGCCCTCGGGCGCGCTGCCCGAGGGCGCACCCGGCGAGGAGCCCGTGCTCACCGAGCCCGGTGACGTCGTCGTCCCGGTCCTCGGCGGCGGTACGGTCGCCCGGGTCGTCGACGAGGCCACCGCGGGCGCGGCCCTCGGCCGCAACCTCCACCTGCTGCGCCCCGATCCGGCCGCCCTGGACCCGTGGTTCCTGGCCGGGTTCCTGCGCGGCACCGCCAACAATCGCCAGGCCAGCAGCTACGCGTCCACCGCGACGCGGCTCGATGTCCGCCGGGTCCAACTGCCGCGTCTGCCGCTGGACGACCAGCGCCGGTACGGCGAACGCTTCCGCACCCTGGCCGAGTTCGAGGACGCGCTGCGCCGCGCGGGCCGGCTCGGCGAGCAGCTCGTGCAGGGTCTGTACGACGGACTGACGGACGGTACGGTCACGCCCGAGTGATCCCGCCGGAGTGAACCCGCCCGAGCGATCCCGCCCGAGTGATCAATCCGACAGCGGATCCGTACAACCCGGGACCAGTTGTCGGTGTCGGTGTATACGCTCGAATCTGCATCCGCAGACGTCTTCCACCTGGCCCATCAGGAGCAGCATGCACGGCCACGGCTATGCGCACCCGCCGCAGCCTCAACGCCCGTCGCCCGGGACGCTCGCCGTCCTGCGCGTGGTCTTCGTGGCGCTGCCGCTTCTGTCCTGCGGGTTCCTCGCCTGGGCGGCGACGCTGCGGGTCGCGATCGTGACCCGCACCAGGCTGAACTGGGGCCTGTTCTGCGGCAACATCGCGCTCAACCTCATCTGGCTCGTCCTGCTGGCCATGGACAACACCGACGACTTCAGCAGCCCGCAGGGGAACGCCGGCATGATCGGCATGCTGTCGACCGGTGCCGCTTCCATCGCGTACTTCCTCTACGCGGACTTCCGTCACTACAGCCCGCCCGCGCCGGTGTATCCCGGCTACTACCCGCCGTCGGCTCCGCCGCAGCCCGGGTACGGATACCCGCACCAGCACACGGGCACCCCGGTGCCCGGCCACACGCCCGCGCCCACCCACACGCCCGCGCCGGGCCCGATACCGCCCCAGCCTCAGCCCCAGCCGCAGCAGCCGGCGCCCCCGCGCATCGACCAGGTGCGCGCCGAACTCGACGAGCTCAGCGACTACCTCCGCCGTGAGGAAGGACGGTGACGGGACGGATCGTCGCCGGCCGCTACCAGCTCGCCACGGTCATCGGCCAAGGCGGCATGGGTCAGGTCTGGACGGCGTACGACCAGCGTCTGGACCGCCGGGTCGCCGTGAAACTGCTGCGCCCCGACCGGATGGCGGGCGCCGACGACGCCGACGAGATGCGCCGCAGGTTCGTACGCGAGTGCCGGGTCACCGCCCAGGTCGACCACCCGGGTCTGGTCACGGTGCACGACGCGGGCAGCGAGGAGGACGACCTCTACCTCGTCATGCAGTACGTCGAGGGCGCCGACCTCGCCGACCACCTCGCCGAGCACGACCCGTACCCCTGGCAGTGGTCCGTCGCCGTCGCCGCGCAGCTGTGCGCGGTGCTCTCCGCCGTGCACGCCGTGCCGATCGTCCACCGCGACCTCAAGCCGCGGAACGTGATGGTCAAGCCGGACGGCACGGTCACCGTCCTCGACCTCGGCGTCGCATCCGTCCTGGACACCGACACCACCCGCCTCACGCACACCGGTTCACCGATCGGCAGCCCCGCCTACATGGCGCCCGAGCAGGCGATGGGCGGCGCCGTCGGCCCGTACACCGACCTGTACGCCCTCGGCGTGCTGCTGCACGAGCTGCTGAGCGGGAACGTGCCGTTCGCCGGGTCCACCGCGCTCGGCGTCCTGCACCGCCATCTGTACGAGCCGCCGCTGCCGGTCCGCCAGCTGCGCCCCGAGGTGCCGGAGCAGCTGGAGGCGATCGTCCTGCGCCTGCTCTCCAAGGACCCGCAGCACCGCCCCGCCACCGCGCAGGAGGTGTACGAGTCGCTGGCCCCGCTGCTGCCGGCCCGCGGTATGCCGTCCGGCCCGCTCGATCCCACCCGCCCCTTCCTGCGCCCGCACGCCCCCTGGCCGGACCGCGCCGCCACCCCGCCCGCCCAGGTGGTGCAGCCCCCGGCCGCGCAGCCCGACGTCGCCCAGGCCGTCGACGAGGTCAAGCGGCTCCTCGGCGAGGGACGCATCACCCAGGCCGTCGACATCCTCGGCGGCATCCTCCCGGCCGCCGCCGCCAAGCACGGCGAGCACTCGCCCGTCGTCCGGACGCTGCGCAAGCAGTACGCGGCGACGCTCATGGACGACGGCCAGTACCGCCGCGCCCTGCCGGAGCTGCGCCGGCTCGCCGACGAACGCGCCGCCGAGTCCGGCGCCGCCGACCCCGCCTCGCTCCGCTTCCGCTACGAGGCCGCCCAGTGCCTGGAGCAGCTGGGCGAGCCGGCCGCCGCGCTCGCCGAGTACCGGGCCCTGCTGCCGTACTTCGAGAACCGGTACGCCAACAGCGACCTGGAACTCCCGCTGGAGGTCCGCCGCCGGATCGGACACCTGCTGCTGGCCCTCGGCGACCGGCCGGCCGCCCACGACACGCTGGCCCGGCTGCTGTTCGACGCCGAGCGGCTGCACGGACCGAACCACCCCTTCCCGGGGGAGGTCCGCCGCACCCTGCACTGGCTCGGCCAGGTGCGCGGCTGACCGGCCGGGCCGGGCGCGCATCCGGAAACCCTGCCGAATCGTTGGTCGAATCAGTGGCCGAAGCCACACCGACTGCCTACCATCGATCACCGCAGGTCCTTGTGCACCGACGCACAATCTCGCCGCCGGGAGGCTCCTTTGCACCGCCGCCGTCGCACCGCGCTCACCGTCTCCGCCGCGCTCCTCGGCGCCGTCCCGCTGCTGACCGCCTGTGGCGGCGACGCCCGGCCGGGCACGGCGGCCGTGGTGGGCGGTGAACGCATCGCGGTGTCCGCGCTCCAGGCCCAGGTGAAGGACGTACGGGAAGCGCAGAACGGCTCCCCGCAGGCCGAGCAGCTCATCCAGAACACCGGCCGGCTGCCGCAGGCCAAGCTCAACTCCATGATCCTCGACCGGATCCTGGAGCGGGCCGCCGAGGACGCCGGTGTGGAGGTCAGCCCCAAGGACCTGCAGAAGGCGCGCGCGGAGGCGGAGCAGCAGGCCGGCGGCGCCGAACTGCTGCGACAGCTGATGCTCCAGCAGCGTGGGGTGGCCCCGGACCAGATCGACGAGGCGCTGCGCGAGGACGTGCTGGTGACCAAGCTCGCCGCCGCCATGGGCGCCGACCTCGGTACGCCCGAGGGCCAGGCGAAGCTCGTCCAGTCGCTGGCCGGCACCTCCCAGGCCATGGGCGTCGACGTCAACCCGCGCTACGGCTCATGGGACGACCAGAAGATCCAGCTCACCGGGTCCAAGACGCCGTGGATCACCCAGGTGACCAAGCAGGAGCCTCCCGCGGGCGCGTGACCGGGAGGCGGGGCGGTCGGGGTACGTTCGAGAGGTGACCGAACAAACGCCCGCCGATGTCCCCGCGCCCGACCCGTCCACCGGCCGCATCGTCCTCCTCACCACCAGCCACCGCGTGGCACCCGGACTGCTGTCCTGGTCCGCCTGGCAGACGCTGCGCGCCGCCGACCGGGTGCTGTGCGCTGACCCCGGCCACCCGCAGCTGCCGTATCTGCGCGAGGCCGGGATCACGGTCGAGCGGACCGCGCCGGACGCCCAGGAGCTGGTGGACGCCTGCGCGGGAGGCCGCACGATCGTGGTCGTCCCGTCCGGCGAGGGCGACCAGCGGCTGACCGACGGGCTCGCCCGGCTGGCCGGCTCGGGGCGCGTGCGGATGCCTGATCTGGAGCTGCTGCCCGCCTCCTACGACCTGCCCGGCGCCCGCCTGCTCGACCTCGTCCAGGTCATGGACCGGATCAGGGCCGAGTGCCCGTGGTCGTCGGTCCAGACCCACCAGGGGCTGGCCAAGTACGGCATCGAGGAGGCGTACGAACTCGTCGAGGCCATCGAGGACGGCGACCGCGACGAGCTGCGCGAGGAGCTGGGCGACGTACTGCTCCAGGTCATCTTCCACGCGCGGATCGCGCAGGACGATCCGGACGAGCCGTTCTCGGTCGACGACGTCGCGGCCACGATCGTCGAGAAGCTGATCCACCGCCACCCGCACGTTTTCGGCGACGACACCGCCGAGACCCCGGAGGACGTCAAGGAGCACTGGCTGCGCACCAAGGCGGTGGAGAAGCAGCGCAGTTCGGTGACCGAGGGCATTCCGCTCGGCCAGCCGGGCCTCGCGCTCGCCGCCAAGCTGGCGTCCCGGGTGCGGACCGCCGGTATCGAGATGGACCTCCCGGTGGGGGAGGGCATCGGTTACGAGCTGCTGGCCATGGCCGTACGGGCGGAAAGCCGGGGCACCGACCCGGAGACGGCCCTGCGCGCCGCGGCCCGGGTCTACCGGGACGCGATCCGCACGGCGGAGGCGGCCCGGCCCGAGTCGCGGGAGACCGAGTCGTAGGACCCCTGGTCGCAGGACACCGGGCGGTAACCCCCCAGGGCTCAGGAGTCGGCGGGCGCGCGGCCCGCGGGGTTGTGCCAGAGGGGGTCCCGGCGGGCCAGGAACCAGCCGCCGGTGCCCAGCGGCCGGTTCGGCTCCTCGCCCGTGGCGGGCACCGAGTCGTGGAAGATCCGGGCCTCGTCGGCGCCCAGCCCGGCCAGGACCTCGGCGATCTCGTCGATGAAGCCGGCCGGGCCGCTGAGGTAGACGTCCTGTGCCGCCCAGTTCACGCGGGTGGCCAGGGCGGTCGCCAGCCGACCGGTGGCCTCGCTCCCGGGACGGCCCGGCGCGGGGGTGATGTAGCTGACGCTCAGCCAGGGGCACTCCTGGTGGAAGGCGTCGATCGCCGGCCGGTCGTAGAGGTACGCGGCGTCACGGGCGACGGCGAAGAGCCGCACCTCCGGCTGGGTGGGCCGGCGCGCGAGCTCCTCGATCATGGCCCTGACGGGCGACCAGCCGGTGCCGGCCGCGATGAGGGTGACCGGGCGCACCGGATCCGTCCGCAGGGTCATCGCTCCGCCCGCCGCCCCGAGCCGTAGCACCTCGCCCTCGCGCAGCTCCCGCACGAGGACCGGGCTGAGCCGGCCGCCCTCCACCCGGCTGATGTGCAGATCGAGGGTGAGGTCCGCGCGCGGTGCGTTGGCTATCGAGTACGTCCGCCAGGTCGTCGGCACCCGCGCGCTGCTGACGCTCACGTACTGGCCGGGCGTGTACGGCAGCGGCACCTCGGGGCGGAGGGTGAGTACGGCGATGTCGTCGTCGTAGCGCAGGTGCCGGATCACCTCGGCGTCCCACCAGGGCGGCTCGCCGGCCCGCTCGGCCTCCTCGGCGCCCGCCATCATCGCGTCGGCGATCATCGCGTACGCCTCGGCCCACGCCTTCTCCGCCTCGGGTGTCCAGGCGGAGCCGGCCGCCTTGGCGAGGGCGGCGAGCAGACTGTCCCCGACGGCGGCGTAGTGCTCGGGTGCGGGGAGGAACTTGCGGTGGTCGCGCCCGAGGTCCCTCAGATAGCGGGGGAGCGACGCGTCCTCGATGTGCGTGACGACATGGGTGAGAGCGGCGAACAGCCGGTCCCGCTGCCGTTCCATGCCCTCGATGTCGTCCGGGAACAGCGGGCGGACGCCCGGGTTGTGCCAGAACAGATGCGAGTAGAAGTACGTGACGGCGAACTCGGCCCGTCGCTCCACGGCCGCGAAATTACTTCTCAAATTCTTCACATCCACAGTGCCGAAGATACTGTCGAGGCCGTGCATGACGAGACCGCCGCCGGCCCCACACCCGCCCTGTTCAGCTGGGAGTTCGCGACCGACCCCTATCCGGCGTACGCGTGGCTGCGCGAGCACGCGCCCGTCCACCGGACCGCGCTGCCCAGCGGGGTCGAGGCCTGGCTGGTGACCCGGTACGCGGATGCCCGGCAGGCGCTCGCCGACCAGCGGCTCAGCAAGAACCCGGTGCACCACGCGGGGCCCGCGCATGCCAAGGGCAGGACGGGGATCCCCGGGGAGCGCAAGGCCGAGCTGATGACGCATCTGCTGAACATCGACCCGCCGGACCACACCCGGCTGCGGCGGCTGGTGTCGAAGGCGTTCACGCCGGGCCGGGTGGCGGAGTTCGCGCCGCGGGTCCAGGAACTGACGGACCGACTGATTGACGATTTCGTAGGCAAGGGTTCCGCGGACCTCATCCACGAGTTCGCCTTCCCGCTGCCCATCTACGCCATCTGCGACATGTTGGGCGTACCGCGCGAGGACCAGGACGACTTCCGCGACTGGGCGGGAATGATGATCCGACACGGCGGCGGGCCGCGGGGCGGGGTGGCACGGTCCGTGAAGCAGATGCGGAACTATCTCGCCGAGCTGATTCACCGCAAACGGGAGGAGCCGGGCGAGGATCTGATTTCGGGTCTGATCCGGGCGAGCGACCACGGCGAGCACCTCACCGAGAACGAGGCCGCCGCGATGGCTTTCATCCTGCTCTTCGCCGGTTTCGAGACGACGGTCAATCTGATCGGGAACGGGGTTTACGCCCTGTTGCGGCACCCGGAGCAGCGCGAGCGGCTCCAGATCTCCCTGGCCGCCGGCGAGACGGGGCTGCTGGCCACCGGTGTCGAGGAACTGCTGCGCTACGACGGGCCGGTGGAGCTGGCGACCTGGCGTTTCGCGACCGAGCCGCTGACGCTCGGCGGGCAGGCGGTGGCTGCTGGGGACCCCGTACTGGTCGTACTCGCGGCGGCGGACCGGGACCCCGAGCGGTTCGAGCAGCCCGATGTGCTGGACCTCACCCGGCGTGACAATCCGCATCTCGGATACGGACACGGCATCCACTACTGCCTGGGCGCGCCGCTGGCCCGGCTGGAGGGGCGGACGGCCCTCGCGACGCTGCTGCGCCGCCTTCCTGACCTGCGGCTCGCGGCGGATCCTGCCGATTTGCGGTGGCGGGGCGGGCTCATCATGCGCGGACTGCGCACCCTGCCGGTGGAGTTCACCCCCTCCGCAAGGTGACACACGGTCACGCGCGTGACCTTCACGTGATCTCCGCTGCATCGACTTGTGACAAGCGTTCGAGTACCGCTACGTTCACCGTCGTCTCACCCGTCACACGGAAGGCCACCGCATGCGCTCCGGGAACGGCCGCCACCGGCGCCCCCGCCAAGCCCCCGCTCTTGTCGTCGCGGCCGGAGTCACCGGCTCCGCCATCGCGATCCCGCTGCTCGGCGCCACCGGTGCCAGCGCGGCGGAAGCCTCCACCTGGGACCGCGTCGCTGAGTGCGAGAGCGGCGGCACTTGGAGCGCGGACCTGGGCAACGGGTACTACGGCGGGCTTCAGTTCAGCCAGGAGACCTGGGAGCAGTTCGGCGGGCTGTCGTACGCGCCGCAGGCGGACCTCGCCAGCCGCTCCCAGCAGATCGCCGTCGCGGAGAAGGTGCTCGCCGCGCAGGGCCCGCAGGCCTGGCCGAGCTGCGCCGGCCCCGCGGGACTGGCCAAGGGCGGCCTGATCGCCGATGTCGACCCGGGTCTGCCGACGGGGGACATGTCGGTCGGCCCCGCCCCGGTGCGGCCCTCCGAGTCCACTCCGGTGGACACCCCCTCCCTGCTGCCCACCGCACCCGCCGCACCCGCCGCCCCCGCGACGCCGACGGCTCCCGCGGGAACGAACGCCCCCAAGGCGGACAAGCCGGGCCAGTCGGGCCAGTCGGACACCGCGTCACCCGCCGCGTCCGCCCCTGCGGACGCCGCGGCAACTCCCGGCGCCGGCAAGCACCGGGGCGAACCGGCCCCCGGCGAGACGGCGGAGAGCGCCGAGGCGGCCGAGCCGGGCACGCCCGCGGCCGACCGCGAGACTGGGCGGCACGCCTCGCGCGGCGACGACGCGGCGCGCGACGGTGCTGCGGCGGAAGCGGGTGCGTACACCGTCCGTCCGGGCGACAACCTGTGGGACATCGCGGACAAGCAGAACGTAGCGGGCGGATGGTCCGCGATCTACGAGGCCAACGAGCAGGTCATCGGTGTCGAGCCGGACCTCATCCTCCCCGGCCAGAGCCTCGATCTGGGGCAAAAGTAGGGGTAGTTCGGGACTTAATGTCCTAGTTTGCTCAAGTGAGACATGAATCTCTTCCGCCCAACTGGCCCGTCTCGTCCGCCCGGTCCCGCACTTTTGCCTCTCACCTGCGGAAATGACGGATTCGCGGGGGAGGGTATGGGCGTTTTCTCCCCGATGTTCGGCATTGAACATCGGGGAGGCCTGTGTCTACGGTCTGAACCGCTCGCACCGCGGGCTCCTTTCGACCGTCACGCCGAATCCTGCCGACGGGCGAAGGAAGTAGTCGTCGCGTAAGCGCCGTTGGCAGGAGCGGGGGACCCAAGGTAAGTGCCGGGCGCGGCCGTTGAGACAACGGCAGCCGACCGGCTGGGGTGAAGTCGCGCGCCACGACGCGCGGCCGGGCAACTCACTTGGCCCGAACCCGACAGCTCACCTCGTAGGCGTCGGTGAGGGGATCACTCCATGCTGCTTTCCGGCAAGGGCAAACACCGCCGCCCGTCCAAGGCCACCCGCATCGCCACGCTCGCCGGTGTCACGGGTGCGGCCGTCGCCGTGCCGCTGATGGGCGCCACCTCGGCGTCCGCCGCCTCCGTCGCGACCTGGGACAAGGTCGCCCAGTGCGAGTCCGGCGGCAACTGGTCCATCAACACCGGCAACGGCTACTACGGCGGCCTGCAGTTCTCGCAGTCCAGCTGGGCGGCCGCCGGCGGTACGAAGTACGCCCCCCGTGCCGACCTGGCCAGCAAGAGCCAGCAGATCGCCACCGCCGAGGTACTCCTCGACATGCAGGGTCCGGGTGCCTGGGCCTGCGCCGGCGCCGGCAACCTGACCAACGACGGTGTCGACCCGGGCGTCGACACCGGCTCCGCCGCCAAGCCGGCCGAGAAGCCGAAGGCCGCCCAGCCGAAGGCCGCGAAGAAGGCCGAGAAGCGCACCGAGCCTGCCAAGGCCAGCCGGTCCGAGGCGCGTGCCGAGGCCCCCAAGGCCGCCAAGTCCTTCAAGAAGGGCGACGGCGAGTACAAGGTGAAGGCCGGCGACACCCTCGCCAAGATCGCTGAGACCGAGAAGGTCAAGGGCGGCTGGCAGAAGCTGTTCGAGCTGAACAAGGACGTCGTCGAGGACGCCGACGTCATCTACCCGGGCCAGCAGCTCCACCTCCGCTGACCCCGGCCCCGCGGCCTTAGGGCCTGCCCGGGACCGGCCTCGGCGGAAGCCGGTCCCCCCGAAACCGCCCCGGCCCGGCGCGCTCTCCCCCGTGCGCGCCGGGCCGGGGCTTTCTGCCGTCGCGATTACCGTCCAGTACCGCGCGGTGCTTATGTCCCGGCCCGCGGGTATTCGGGCCTGTTTTCGTCCCAGGGTCCGGGCGGTAGGCCGGTGGATGCCCCGCAGCCGGTTAGGCTCTTGCCGCAAGGCCAAAGAGACCCTGCACCCATAGCGTCACATCCCAGAAGGAGATGCTCGTGCCGTCCATCGACGTCGTCGTAGCCCGGGAAATCCTGGACTCCCGAGGCAACCCCACGGTCGAGGTCGAGGTCGGCCTCGACGACGGCAGCACGGGTCGTGCTGCAGTTCCGTCCGGTGCATCCACCGGTGCGTTCGAGGCCCTCGAGCTCCGCGACGGTGACCCGAACCGCTACCAGGGCAAGGGCGTCGAGAAGGCCGTCCTCGCCGTCATCGAGCAGATCGGCCCCGAGCTGGTCGGGTACGACGCCACCGAGCAGCGCCTGATCGACCAGGCGATGTTCGACCTGGACGCCACCCCGGACAAGTCCTCGCTCGGCGCCAACGCCATCCTCGGCGTCTCCCTCGCCGTCGCGCACGCCGCCTCCGAGGCGTCCGACCTGCCGCTCTTCCGCTACCTCGGCGGCCCGAACGCGCACCTGCTGCCCGTCCCGATGATGAACATCCTGAACGGCGGCTCGCACGCCGACTCCAACGTGGACATCCAGGAGTTCATGATCGCGCCGATCGGCGCCGAGTCCTTCTCCGAGGCCCTGCGCTGGGGCACCGAGGTTTACCACACCCTGAAGAAGGTCCTGAAGGAGAAGGGGCTCTCCACCGGTCTCGGCGACGAGGGCGGCTTCGCGCCGAACCTCGGCTCCAACCGCGAGGCGCTCGACCTCATCCTCGAGGCCATCAAGCAGGCCGGCTACGCGCCCGGCAAGGACATCGCGCTCGCGCTCGATTGCGCGGCCTCCGAGTTCTACAAGGACGGCTCGTACGAGTTCGAGGGCAAGTCCCGCTCGGCCGCCGAGATGACCGAGTACTACGAGGAGCTCGTCTCCGCGTACCCGCTGGTCTCCATCGAGGACCCGCTGTTCGAGGACGACTGGGCCGGCTGGAAGGTCATCACCGACAAGCTCGGCAGCAAGGTCCAGCTGGTCGGCGACGACCTGTTCGTCACCAACCCGGAGCGCCTCGCCCGCGGTATCGAGGAGGGCTCCGCGAACGCCCTGCTCGTCAAGGTCAACCAGATCGGTTCGCTGACCGAGACCCTGGACGCCGTCGAGCTGGCCCAGCGCAGCGGCTTCAAGTGCATGATGTCGCACCGCTCCGGCGAGACCGAGGACGTCACCATCGCCGACCTGGCCGTCGCCACCAACTGCGGCCAGATCAAGACCGGTGCCCCGGCCCGCTCCGAGCGCGTCGCCAAGTACAACCAGCTGCTGCGCATCGAGGAGATCCTCGACGACGCGGCGGTGTACGCGGGCCGCAGCGCGTTCCCGCGGTTCCGTACCGCATAGCGGCAAGGCGTAACAGCACAGCCAGTCGTACGTACGTCCCCGGCCGCGGTCCCGTACCGTGTCCGGGGACGTACGCGCGTAACGGCAGGGGAGGCGGGAGACATGGCCGGAAAGGACCGCGACCGGTTCTCCACCGCGACCAGGATTCGGCTGCTCGGCGAGCGGACCGCCGCCCGCGTCTACCGCTCCCAGACCCGGCGGCAGATCCGCCGCAGCCGGCTCACCGGCCGGGCCGCGCTGCTCGCGCTGGTGCTCTGCACGCTGGTCGTGGCTCTCGCGTATCCGATGCGCCAGTACGTCTCCCAGCGCTCGGAGATCGCCGAGCAGCAGCGGGAGGCGGACCGGGCCCGGGCCGGGCTGGAAGAGCTGCGCGACCAGAAGGCCCGCTGGCAGGACCCCGCGTTCGTGGAGCAGCAGGCGCGCGAGCACCTGCACTTCGTACGTCCCGGGGAGACCGGCTTCACCATGATCGACCCCGAGGCCGAGGACCTGGACCACAGCGACCAGGGCAGCGCGGACCGGCCCTGGTACTCCAACGTCTGGGACGGCGTGGACAAGGCCGACCGCCCGGACCGGTAGACCCCGAACAACCCCCAAGACCAGACCGACCAGCGAACGAAGAGACTCTCCCAGGCATGGACACGCCCCCGCCCCAGACCGACCGGACCGAGCCCACGGACGCGGACATCGCCGCGTTCAAGGAGCAGCTCGGCCGCCCGCCCCGCGGGCTGCGCGCCATCGCCCACCGCTGCCCCTGCGGGCAGCCGGACGTGGTCGAGACGGCCCCGCGCCTGGAGGACGGCACGCCGTTCCCGACGCTGTACTACCTGACGTGCCCGCGGGCCGCCGGTGCGATCGGCACCCTGGAGGGCGGGGGCGTCATGAAGGAGATGCAGGCCCGCCTCGCCGAGGACCCCGAACTGGCGGCGGCGTACCGCGTCGCGCACGAGGACTACATCGCGCGCCGCGATGCGATCGAGGTGCTCCAGGGCTTCCCCAGTGCCGGCGGCATGCCGGACCGGGTGAAGTGCCTGCACGTCCTGGTCGGCCACTCGCTGGCGGCCGGCCCCGGCGTGAACCCGCTGGGCGACGAGGCCCTGGCGATGCTGCCCGAGTGGTGGGCCAAGGGCCCCTGCGTCACCCCGTGCGGGCCCCCCGCCGGTGACGGATGGGAGGTCGGCCGCTCGGAGGACGGCTCGGGCTGGTTCGCCGTCAAGCCACTTGAAGGGGACGACCAGTGACGCGCGTCGCCGCCATCGACTGCGGTACCAACTCGATCCGCCTGCTGGTCGCGGACGCCGACCCGGCCACGGGCGAACTGAAGGAGCTCGACCGGCGGATGACGATCGTCCGGCTCGGCCAGGGCGTCGACCGCACCGGGCGGCTGGCGCCCGAGGCGCTGGAGCGGACGTTCGCGGCGTGCCGCGAGTACGCCGGTGTCATCCGGGCCCTGAGCGCCGAACGCATCCGATTCGTGGCCACCTCGGCCTCCCGCGACGCCGAGAACCGCGACGACTTCGTACGCGGGGTGCTGGACATCCTCGGCGTCGAGCCCGAGGTGATCACCGGCGACCAGGAGGCCGAGTTCTCCTTCACCGGTGCCACCAAGGAGCTGACCGGCCGTGCCGACCTGGCGAGGCCGTTCCTGGTGGTGGACATCGGGGGCGGTTCGACGGAGTTCGTGGTCGGCGACGACCACGTCCGCGCCGCCCGGTCGGTCGACGTCGGCTGTGTGCGGATGACCGAGCGCCATCTCGTACGGGAGGGCGTGGTGTCCGACCCGCCGACGGCCGGGCAGATCGCCGCCATACGCGAGGACATCCGGGCCGCCCTCGACCTGGCGGAGGAGACCGTCCCGCTCGGCGAGGCCAGGACGCTGGTCGGGCTGGCCGGCTCGGTCACCACGGTCGCCGCGATCGCGCTGGGCCTGAGCGCGTACGACTCCGCCGCGATCCACCACACCCGGATCCCCGTGGCGAAGGTCGCCGAGATCACCGGCACGCTGCTCGCCTCGACCCACGACGAGCGTGCCGCGATCCCCGTGATGCACCCGGGCCGGGTGGACGTGATCGGCGCGGGCGCGCTGGTCCTGCTGGAGATCATGGAGCGGACGGGCGCCCGGGAGGTCGTCGTTAGCGAGCACGACATCCTCGACGGCATCGCCTGGTCGGTCGCCTGACGGCCCGCTCGGGAGCCCTGGCGAGGGCCGCCGCGAGAAAGTTCGTGAAGTTCTTCACAAGGAAAAGGGGCCTGTGAGTCGCCCATCCGTGCCGTATGGCCCGGATAAGCGACCCACAGCCCCCCTTCATGCCCCTACCGGACACTTCCCCGCGGGTGGCGTACGGGCCGAACGGCCGGGTGGTCCAGTGCCGGGAGGCTGACGGAGGGCCAGTTCAGCGGGGGTGCACAACGTCCCCCCGTACACCCTGGTTCCCCTGCCGCGCCATGACCCCGGTCACGTGGGCGGCGGAGTGTAGCAGAGGGGCGGGAGGAGCTTGTGAAGGGGCTCACGAGCGACCCCCCTGGGGGTGCTGGATACTCGAATCATGAGCACCACGGAGCGTCCCAGGATCCTCGTTGTAGGCGGTGGGTACGTAGGCCTGTACGCGGCACGCCGCATTCTGAAGAAGATGCGGTACGGCGAAGCGACCGTCACGGTCGTGGACCCGCGCTCGTACATGACGTACCAGCCCTTCCTCCCCGAAGCCGCCGCCGGCAGCATCTCGCCTCGGCACGTCGTCGTCCCGCTGCGACGCGTGCTGCCCAAGGCCGAGGTACTCACCGGCCGGGTCACGAACATCGATCAGGACCGCAAGGTCGCCATGGTCACGCCGCTCGTCGGCGCGGCCTATGAGCTGCCCTTCGACTACCTGGTCGTCGCGCTCGGCGCGGTCTCCCGCACCTTCCCGATCCCCGGCCTCGCCGAGCAGGGCATCGGTATGAAGGGCGTCGAGGAGGCCATAGGCCTGCGCAACCACGTCCTCGAGCAGCTCGACAAGGCCGACTCGACCACCGACGAGAACGTCCGCCGCAAGGCGCTCACGTTCGTCTTCGTGGGCGGCGGCTTCGCCGGCGCGGAGACCATCGGCGAGGTCGAGGACATGGCCCGCGACGCTGCGAAGTACTACACGAACGTGAAGCGCGAGGACATGCGCTTCATCCTGGTCGACGTGGCTGACAAGATCCTTCCCGAGGTCGGGCCGCAGCTCGGCAAGTGGGGCAAGGAGCACCTCGAGGCCCGTGGCGTCGAGATCTACCTCAAGACCGGCATGGACTCCTGCGTGGACGGCCGCGTGGTGCTGAACAACGGCCTGGAGGTCGACTCCAGCACCATCGTGTGGACCGCCGGTGTGAAGCCCAACCCGGTGCTGGCCCGCTACGGCCTGCCGCTCGGCCCGCGCGGCCACGTGGACACCGCCGCGACCCTCCAGGTCCAGGGCACCGACTACATCTGGGCCGGCGGCGACAACGCCCAGGTCCCGGACCTCGCCGCCCGCAAGGCCGGCGTGGAGAACGCCTGGTGCCCGCCGAACGCCCAGCACGCGCTGCGCCAGGCGAAGGTCCTCGGCGACAACGTCATCTCGGGCATGCGCGGCTTCCCGCAGAGCGAGTACAGCCACGCCAACAAGGGTGCGGTGGCCGGTCTCGGCCTGCACAAGGGCGTCGCGATGATCGTCATGGGCAAGATGAAGATCAAGCTCAAGGGCCGGCTCGCCTGGTACATGCACCGTGGCTACCACGGTCTGGCCGTGCCGACCTGGAACCGCAAGATCCGCGTCCTGGCCGACTGGACCCTGGCGATGTTCCTCAAGCGCGAGGTCGTCTCCCTCGGTGCCATGGAGACTCCCCGCGAGGAGTTCTACGAGGCCGCCAGGCCGGCGCCGGTGGCCGCGGCCCCGGCCGCCGACAAGGCGGAGCGGGCCAAGGCCTCCTAGGGCCGGGCCTTCCGGGGCCGGACCTACGCACAAGACGCCGAAGGGCGCCCGCCATCCGTGGTGCGGGCGTCCTTCGGCGTTTCCCGTGCGTAGGACTGCATTCCGGCCCCGCTGGTGTTTACCGTTGTGCTGGGCTCTTTCGCCATCGCTGGGATTCACCGTCACGGAGGTGTGTGCCATGGCCGATGCCGCGCTGCGGCTGACCGCTCTCGCCGACGAGCTGCTCGGGACTCCGCTCCCGGTCCGCATCCGGGCCTGGGACGGAAGTGAGTCGGGTCCGCCCGGCGCGCCGACGCTCGTCCTCCGCCACCGCCGCGCGCTGCGCAGGCTGATGTGGCGGCCGGGGGAACTGGGCCTGGCCCGCGCCTGGGTGGCCGGCGAGCTCGACGTCGAGGGTGACCTGTACGCGCTGCTGGAGCGGATGGCCGGGCTGCTGTGGGAGCGCGGCCGTGACGAGCGCAGTACCCTTCAGTCCGTACGGGAAGCCGTACGGGACGCCGCACGCGACCCGGAACGACGCGCCGCCGTAAGGGAGTTGGTCACACTGGCCGGGCCCTGGCTGCCGCCGGCCCCGCCCGCCGAGGAGATCCGGCGCCGCAGCGGTCCGCTGCACACCAAGCACCGCGACCGGCAGGCCATCAGCCACCACTACGACGTCGGCAACGACTTCTACGAACGGGTGCTGGGCCCGTCCATGGTGTACTCCTGCGCCTACTGGGACGAGAACTCCACGCTGGAGGAGGCCCAGCGCGACAAGCTGGACCTGATCTGCCGGAAGCTGGCCCTGAAGGAGGGCGACCGGCTGCTGGACGTCGGCTGCGGCTGGGGCTCGATGGCGATTCACGCGGCGCGGGAGTACGGCGTGAGCGTCACCGGCATCACGCTGTCGCGCGAGCAGGCCGCGTACGCCCGTAAGCGCATCGCGGAGGAGGGGCTCACCGACCGGATCGAGATCCGCGTCCAGGACTACCGGGACGTCAAGGACGGGCCGTTCGACGCGATCTCGTCGATCGGGATGGCCGAGCACGTGGGCTCGGTGCGCTACCGCGAGTACGCGGACGTCCTCTTCCGTCTCCTGAAGCCCGGCGGCCGGCTGCTCAACCACCAGATCGCGCGGCGCCCCGAGCGGAACGAGTCCGCCTACCGGGTGGACGAGTTCATCGACGCGTACGTCTTCCCCGACGGGGAGCTGGCGCCGCTCGGCCGTACGGTCGGGACGCTGGAGGAGGCCGGCTTCGAGGTACGTGACGTCGAGTCGATCCGGGAGCACTACGCGCGGACCCTGCGGGCCTGGGTCGCGAACCTGGAGGTGCACTGGCGGGACGCCGTCCGGTCCACCTCGCCGGGCCGGGCCCGTATCTGGCGGCTCTACATGGCGGCCTCGGCCCTGGCCTTCGAGCGCAACCGGATCGGGGTCAACCAGGTGCTGGCGGTCCGCTCGGGGGCGGGGGGCGGCTCGGGCGTGCCGCTGCGCTCACGCACCTGGAACGCGGGGGGCTGACGGGGCGTTGATCCGGAGGGGTGACCAGGTGGGGTCGGTCGGGCGGGGCTGAGCGGGCGGGCCGCTGCGTGGCCCGGCCGCCCCCGCGGCAAACTGGCGTTCATATGTGCGACGTTGATACGTTCGAATCTTCGGGCTCGGACGGGAGGCGGGTTCGCTGAGGCCGAGAAGGCCCTGCGACCTCGCCTCCCCTTTTTTGTGCGTCGGAAGTGCGATTCCCGATTTGTCATGAATCTGCCAATAATCGTCAGGATGAAGGAGTCCCTTTGCGCCGCCCCACCACGTGGCTGCTGAGCCTCGCTGCTGCGCTCATATCCGTCGTCACCCTCGCCGCCGCCACCGCGTCCGCGGGACCCGAAGCGCTCGCCGTCACCACGACCGCCACGTTCAACCACCCCGGCGGGACCGCGACCGAGCAGAACCGGGTCCGCGACCATGTCGTCGCCCTGATCAACGACACCCAGCCGGGTACCTCGATCACCGTCTCGATGTACACCTTCACCGAGGACACCGTCCGCGACGCACTGATCGCCGCCAAGGGCCGGGGCGTCTCGGTCAAGGTGATCCTCGACCGCACCTCGGCGACGATGAACGGCGGTGAGTACGACAACCTCGCCGAGGGCCTCGGCACCGACCGGACCAAGTCCTCCTGGGTACTGGCCTGCCCGGTCCAGCGCGCCTGCATCGGCAGCCGGGTGCTCGCGGGCGATACCGACGGCACCATCAACCACAACAAGTTCTTCCTATTCTCCCAGGTGGGAGGCGCGGAAAAGGTCGTCGTACAGTCCTCGGCCAATATGACCAACCTGCAGCGCACCGACCTCTTCAACAACGCGGTGACGATCGTCGACGGTGGTCTCTACGACATCTACCAGGCGTACTTCGCCGATCTGCTGAAGTACGGCACCGAGTCCGGGCTGAGTCACTACTACAAGACCCCGTCGAGCGGCGCGTACAAGGCGTACTTCTTCCCGCGCCAAGAGGCCGCGGGCAGCGAGTTCAACGACGACCCGTCCACCGACACCGTCAAGCTGATCCTCGACAACGTCAGCTGCGGCGGCGGCACCCAGGTGCGGATGGCCGCCAACCTCTTCACCCGTAACGCTGTCGCACAACGGCTGGTGGCACTCAAGAGCGCCGGATGCTCCGTCACCCTGGCGCACGACGGTGCCCCCGGCTCGATGGGCACGGTCGTGGAGTCCACCATCTCTGGCAAGCTCACCAAGCGCGTGGAGTGCTACGAGGGCCGCGGCGCGGGCACCGCGAAGGCCGGACTGCACTCCAAGTACCTGCTGGTCAACGGCACGTACGACGGTGCCGCCGGAAAGAAGCTGGTCTTCGCGGGCAGCCACAACTACACCTACCCGGCGCTGCGAGCGAACGACGAGACGCTGCTGAAGATCGACAATCCCGCGCTGTACGACCAGTTCAAGGCCAACCACGACCAGCTGATGACCTACTGCGAAGGGTCATAGGCGCAAGGCCGCAGGGCGTACGGCCGAAGGGCCCGGCGATCGTCTCCGAGGGACGGCCGCGGGGTCCTTCGGAGTAGCTGCCGGACCTGCCGGGACTAATCGCAGTGGATCGGGCTCGAGCCCGGTGGTGAAGCGATTCTGAGACGTGCTCTGACTGGCAGGTCACAGCGGACGATTCTGCTGCTCGATGTACTGACGGACTATTGACAGCGGAGCCCCGCCGACCGATCCGGCGAAGTAGGAACCGGACCACAGGCGCTGTGCGCGCCAGTAGTGCCGGACCAGTTCGGGGTACTCCTGGCGGAGCCTGCGGGAGGAGACGCCCTTGAGGGAGTTGACCAGCTTGGACAGAGCAACCTTGGGCGGGAAGTTCACGAGCAGGTGCACATGGCTGTCCTCGCCGTTGAACTCGATCAGCTCGCACTCGAAGTCGGCGCATACCGCGCGCATGATCTCTTCCATCCTCTTGAGGTGCGCGTCGGTGAACACCTTATGCCGGTACTTCGTCACGAAAACCAAGTGGGCGTGGAGGGCGAAAGCACAGTGTCGACCAGTCCTGATGTTCTGCATGTCAGCCATAACCCAAGTATGTATGGTGATCCTCATGCAGCTCAGGTACTCATTCCGGATCGAGCCGACGCCCGGTCAGTGCATCGCGCTGACCCGGTCGTTCGGCTGCGCGAGGGTGGTCTTCAACGACGCCCTTCGTGCCCGGAAGGAGGCCCATGAGCAGAGCAGGCCGTATCCGAAGATCGGGGACTTGTCCAAGCAGGTCATCACCGAGGCGAAGAAAACCGAGGCCCGTGCATGGCTGGCCGACACTTCAGCCGTCGTACTCCAGCAGTCGTTGCGGGACCTGGACACCGCGTACTCCAACTTCTTCGCGTCGATGAAGGGCACCCGCAAGGGGCCAAAGATCGCCGAGCCCCGGTTCAAGTCCCGCAAGGACGACCGGCAGTCGATCCGCTTCACCGCCAACGCCCGGTGGTCGATCACCCAGGACGGGAAGCTGAACCTTCCCAAGATCGGACCGGTGAAGGTGCGCTGGTCCCGTCCGCTTCCCTCCACGCCATCCACCGTGACGGTCATCAAGGACGCGTCGGGCAGGTACTTCGCCTCGTTCGTGGTGGAGACAGACCCGGCCGTTGACATTTTCCCGCCCACCGACTCGGACCAGGGAATCGACCTCGGTCTGACCCGCTTCGCCGTCCTCGCGGACGGCACGCACATCCACTCGCCGAAGAAGCTGAAGAAGCGGCAGCGGGAACTGTCGCGGAAGCAGAAGGGCAGCAAGAGCCGGGACAAGGCCCGCATCAAAGTTGCCCGCGCTCACGCCAAGGTTGCTGACGCGCGCCGCAACTTCCACCACCAGTGGTCTCACAAGCTGACCAGCGAAAACCAAGCTGTCTATGCCGAGGACCTGAACGTGCGTGGACTGGCGCGCGGACTCCACTCCAAGGGCGTCCACGACGCCGGGTGGTCCCAATTCCTAAAGTTGTGCGAATACAAGTCCACCCGGCGCGGACGCACCTTCACCAAAGTGGACCGGTTCTTCCCCTCCTCACAGGTCTGCTCTGCCTGCGGATTCCGCGACGGCCCCAAGCCGCTCAACGTCCGCACCTGGACCTGCCCGAACTGCGACACCATCCACGACCGCGACTGGAACGCGGGAAAGAACATCCGACACGAGGGCCGCCGCATCTTCGCAGCAGCCCAGAGACCACCCACCCCCGGACCGGGGGCCCCGGAGAGCAAGCACTCCAGGTAAACGTCTGTGGAGCACGGTAAGACCCTGGTCGGCAATCAGGGCGCGCGCGTAGAAACAGGAACCCACCTCAAGCCCAACCGTTCGCCACGGAGGGCAGGGAGAGAATCGCCCTCACCTATGAGGGCGAGGAGGTCAATCGGTCTTGATGGCGGTCAGCATGTTCAGCTTCGCCGCGCTGCGTGCCGGCCACATCGCCGCCAGCACGCCCACCAGCGCGGCCAGCGCCAGGAAGAGGCCGATCCGGTCCCACGGGATGACCAGGGCGTAGCCCGGCACCGAGCTCTTGACCGTCTGGCCGATCGCCCAGCCCAGGAAGGTGCCGAGACCGACGCCGATCACCGCGCCGAACAGCGAGATCACCACGGCCTCCAGCCGGATCATCCGCTTCACCCGGCGGCGGTCGAGACCGATCGCCCGCAGCATGCCGATCTCCTGCTGGCGCTCGAAGACCGACATGGCCAGCGTGTTGACGACACCCAGGACCGCGATGAGCAGGGCCATCGCCAGCAGTCCGTACATGATGTTCAGCACGGTGTTGATCATGCCGCCGAAGGTGTTCCGGATGTCCTGCTGGTCCATCACGCTCATGGCCGGGTTGTCACCGAGGGCGTGGACGACGGCCTCCTCGGCGGTCTTGCTCGCGCCGCCGTCCGTCGTGACCCAGACCTCGGGGATGTACGGCTGCTCCTCGTGCGGGGCCAGCAGCGCGGTGGAGATGAGCACCGGCGAGAGGAACTCGTTGTCCTTGTACGTCGCGCCGACCGTCAGCTGCGCCTTCGCGCCGTCGTCGTACTCGACCGCGACCGTGTCGCCGGGCTTCCAGCCGTTGGACTTCGCCGTCTTCTCCGCGACCGCGATCCCGCCCTTGCCGAGGGTGTCCAGGGAGCCGGAGACGGTCTGGATGTTGATGACCTTCTCGATGTCACCGGGGACCACACCGGAGACGGACTGGCCGCTGCCCTTGATCGTGAGGTACGAGGCCTGCTGCGGGGAGACGGCCCGCACGCCCGGCGCCTTCTCCAGCGCGCTGACGACGGACTTGTCCAGGCCGCCGCCGCTGGCCATCGTGACCATGTAGTCGGCCTTGATGTTGTCCGTGGTCATCTTGTCGACGGCCCGGCCCATCGTGACGCCAAGCACCGACAGCCCGGTGACCAGGGTGAGCCCGATGGCCAGCGCGGAGGCGGTGGCGCCGGTGCGCCGCGGGTTGCGGACCGCGTTGCGGCTGGCCAGGTTGCCGGACACCCCGAACAGGCGCCGCAGCAGCGGCCGTACGAGAGCGATGACCGGCCGCGAGAGCAGCGGGATCAGCACGATCACACCGATCAGCGCCAGGAACGCCCCGGCCCCGATGATCATCTTGCCGTCCTTGCCGGCCGCCGCCCCCGCGACGATCGCGGCGGCGCCGAGGAGGGTCAGTACGGCGCCGATGGAGTTCCGCAGCACCAGGGACTTGGTGGTCGCCGGCAGGTGGGCGCTGCCCATGGCCGCGACCGGCGGGATCTTCGCGGCCCGGCGGGCGGGCAGCCAGGCGGCGAACATCGTGATCAGCACGCCGACACCGAGCGCGGCGGCGATGGTGGTGGGCGCGACGACCAGCGAGCCGTCCGGCACCTTGGCACCGAAGGAGCTCATCGCGGAGCGCAGCCCGGTCGCCAGTCCGATGCCGAGTACGAAACCGATCACCGAGGCGACCGCGCCGACCACCAGGGCCTCGCTCAGCACCGAGCGGCTGACCTGCTTGCGGGAGGCGCCGACGGCGCGCAGCAGCGCGAGTTCCTTGGTGCGCTGGGCGACCAGCATCGAGAAGGTGTTGGAGATCAGGAAGACCCCGACGAAGAGGGCGATGGCGGCGAAGGCGAGCAGCGTCTGGTTGAGGCCGGACAGGCCCTGCTCGATCTGCTCGGCCTGGTCGTCCGCGAGCTGCTTGCCGGTCTGCGCCTCGGCGTTGTCCGGGATCAGCGGCTCGACCTCGTCGAGGATCCGCTGGGCGGAGATGCCGGAGGCGGCGGCGACGGTCACGTCCTTGTAGTAGCCCGGCTCGAGGTAGAGCTGCTGGGCGACGGCGGTGTCGAAGAGGACCAGGCTGCCGCCGGCGTTGACCGCGCCGTCCTCGGTGGTGAAGACACCGGAGAGGGTGTACTCCTTCACCGGGCCGTTGGTGGCGACCCGTACCTTGTCCCCGACCTGGTACTCGCCCTGGGCGGCGGAGTCCTTGTCGAGCGCGATCTGGTCGGCCTCGACCGGGCCGGTGCCGTCGGTGAAGGTGTAGGCAGGGTCTTTGCCGTCCCGGCTGTCCTTGCCGGGGGCGAAGTTGCCGCCCTTGTTGGACCAGCCGTTGCCGATCAGCTTGCCGTCGGGGTCGGCGACGCCGGCGAAGCCGTCGACGCGGCCGGTGGCAGAGGTGACGCCGTCGAGACCCTCGATCTTCGCGAGCGTCTTCGCGCTGATCCCGGGCTCCTCCTTGCCGTCCTTGCCGTCCTCGCCGCCCGAGTTCCGGGCGGTGGGGTCGGCGTAGGAGGTGACGGAGACGGCGACGTTGTCGTAGCTCTTCGCCGACTGGTTGCGGTAGGCGTTGCCGAGGGTGTCGGTGAAGACCAGGGTGCCGGAGACGAAGGCCACGCCGAGCATCACGGCGAGTACGGTCATGAGCAGCCTGGCCTTGTGCGCGAGCACATTGCGCAGGGCGGTACGGAACATGGGGAAGTCCTGGTGTGAGGGGTGGACCGGAGCGGTCGATCAGCGGGGTCGGTCGAGTAGGTCGATCGGTCGAGCCGGTTCGAGTCGGTTCGCGCCGGTTCGAGCCAGTCGGTCAGCTCGTACGGCCCTTGGCGTCGAAGGCCTTCATGCGGTCCAGCACGCCGTCGGCGGTGGGGCGCAGCATCTCGTCGACGATGCGGCCGTCGGCGAGGAAGATCACGCGGTCCGCGTACGAGGCGGCCACCGGGTCGTGCGTCACCATGACGACGGTCTGGCCCAGCTCGCGCACCGAGTTGCGCAGGAAGCCGAGCACCTCGGCGCCGGACCGGGAGTCGAGGTTTCCGGTCGGCTCGTCACCGAAGATGATCTCGGGGCGGCTCGCCAGCGCGCGGGCCACGGCGACGCGCTGCTGCTGACCGCCGGAGAGCTGGGTCGGCCGGTGGCTGAGCCGGTCCGACAGGCCCACCATGCGGATCACGTTCTCCAGCCACTCCTTGTCGGGCTTGCGGCCCGCGATGTCCATCGGCAGGGTGATGTTCTCCGCGGCCGTCAGCGTCGGCAGCAGGTTGAAGGCCTGGAAGATGAAGCCGATCTTGTCCCGGCGCAGCTGAGTGAGCTGCTTGTCCTTGAGCGCGCCGAGCTCGGTGTCACCGATCCGTACGGAGCCGCTGCTGAAGCTGTCCAGGCCGGCCACGCAGTGCATCAGCGTCGACTTGCCGGATCCGGACGGGCCCATGATCGCGGTGAACTCGCCCTGCGGGAACTCCACGGTGACCCGGTCCAGGGCGACCACCTGGGTCTCGCCCTGTCCGTACACCTTGGACAGTTCGGTGGCGCGAGCCGCCACGGTGGTGGCGCGGTGGGCGAGGGGGGTCGTGGTCACGAAGGAGCTCCTGTCGGAACGGCGAATCTCTGGGGACGTACTCCATCCTGTCGGCCCGCCGAGGCCGGGGGATCCGTCCGCATGACCGTTCCCGGGGCCCCCTGGAGTCTGACCGGAAGGCCCGCCTCTCCTCCCTGGGTATGACGCCGCCCCTGAGACCGGCCGGTCGCGGGGCGTCGAAATCCCGTCATTCCCGCGCCCGCGCCCGGCACCCCCGGCGGGCGGCGCGGCGGGTGCCGACAGTGCCTCCGAAGGTCTGACGCACCCTCAAGCGCCAATAAAATAAGACAACATCGGGAAGTAGCTCGGCTGTTCGGGCGATGTGTCCCGATAGGCTCAACCCGCGCTTTACGGAGCCGCACGCCCTGCCCGGATGGTGGAATGCAGACACGGCGAGCTTAAACCTCGCTGGCCCCTCGGGGCCGTGCCGGTTCAAGTCCGGCTCCGGGCACACACCTCACCTCTCGTTGGGGACGTGAGGGTGTTACCGGGAAGGGAGCCGCCCCGGCTTCGCGAGCTCCCGCCACTTCTCGGCCTCGGTCTCCACGACCTTCCTGTTCCATGCCGGCTCCGGCTGGTCGACGTCTCGGGGCCACTGGCGGGCGTCCGCCTGCAGAGCGAATCGAACGTGCACACCTCCCGGGGAACCGGGCACACTCCCTTTGGGAGGGGTGACACCTCGTGACGATCGAGGTAAAGATCCTCCCGGAGCACTAGGGTGCTTCCTTTGCTTACGCATTACTCTTGTGGCAAGGCCGCGCAGTGTGGCCATGGAGGAGTGAAATGAGGAGCAGCAACCCGGTCTTCTCGCGACGGGGGTTCAGCCGCGACAACGGCTACGCGGGCTTCAACGCGCAGCAGCCGCAGGCCGGGGGCCCCGCTGTGGGCACCCAGGGCAACCCGTACGCCCAGGGGACCGCGACCAACCCGTACGCGACGAACCCGTACGCCCAGCAGGACCTGCAGACCGGTGCCCCGCAGGCGCCCGCGCGCGCCGACGTCATGACGATCGACGACGTCGTGGCCCGTACGGCCATGACGCTCGGCACGGTCGTAGTGACCGCCGTGCTGTCCTGGGTCCTTCTCCCCGTCGACCCGGCCAACCTCGGCACGTCCTACGGCATCGCCATCGGCGCCGCCCTGGTCGCGCTGGTGCTGGCGCTGGTCCAGTCGTTCAAGCGCAAGGCGTCGCCCGCGCTGATCCTTTCGTACGCCGCCTTCGAGGGTGTGTTCCTCGGAGTGATCAGCAGCGCCGTCTCCACGTACATCGCGGACGGCGTGGTGGCGCAGGCGGTGCTCGGCACGATGGCGGTCTTCGCCGGTGTGCTCATCGCGTACAAGATGCGCTGGATCCGGGTCACCCGCCGTTTCTACGGCTTCGTGATGGCCGCGGCCATGGGCTTCATCCTGCTGATGGCGGTCAACCTGCTGTTCGCCGTCTTCGGCGGCGGTGACGGCCTCGGCTTCCGCAGCGGCGGCCTCGGCATTCTGTTCGGTGTCATCGGCATCATCCTTGGCGCGTGCTTCCTCGCTCTCGACTTCAAGCAGGTCGAGGACGGTCTGGCGTACGGCGCTCCGCGCGAGGAGTCCTGGCTGGCGGCCTTCGGCCTCACCCTGACCCTGGTGTGGATCTACCTGGAGATGCTGCGGCTGTTCTCGATCCTGCAGGGTGACGACTGACCCGCAGGCGTAAGGCAACACAGAAGGGCCCGCGGAAATCCGCGGGCCCTTCGTCGTGGTCGGACGCGGTCAGCGCAGTTTGCGCGCGGCCCGCCTCAGGTCGTACTCATGGATGATCGCTTTGGCATGGCCATAGGCCAGATCGTGTTCGCTGCGGAGCCAGCTGACCTTCTCCTCGAAACGGAAGAGGGCGGGGCCTTCGTCGACGGTGCGAATCCAGTCGGCGACTTCACGACCGGTGCAATGTGGGATACGGGAGAGCATGTTCCGGTGGGTTTCCTCGGAGAAGACTTGGGACATCGGCGCCTCCGGACGCATTGCGCGTGTCTGGTCCTTCACGCCACCGTGCCTGAGCGTTGGCCCGTTGGCAACAGTCCCGCACGGGCGCGTAGGGTCGCGGCGTGCTCGATACAACACCTCTGACCGCCGCCGTGGACCGATTCGCCGACCGGCTCAGGGCCGCACCGCAGAGCCGGCTGCAGCGCGGGGCGGCGGCCGAGGGCCTGGCCCTGGCCAGGGAACTCGCCGTACGGGCCCAGCGTCTGGAGGTCCCCGGGCGGGAACCGCGGATCATGCCGGACGACGGGATGTTCGTGGTGGCGGACCAAGTCGCGGTCGCGGGTCATGATTTGGCGGAGGCACTGAGAACGGCCCCGCCGGCGTCAACTTCGGGTGACGTGGACGAGGCCGTGAGGCTGGTCGAGGCGGCCGCGGCGCGGGCCCTGGAATAGGCCGGGCGGCGGGCCGCCGGGCGCCGGGGTCAGGGTCAGAGCGACGCGATGACGCGGTCCGCCAGGATGTAGATGCTTTCCTCGCCGCACGCGAACGTCAGCGCGTAAGCGCCCGAGACGCCCGAGCCGCCCAGCAGGACCGGCGCGCTGCCGTCCCGCAGGGCCGCGGCCAGGCGCTCGGCGGTCTCGCGGTGGCCCGGCGTCATACAGAGCGTGGTGCCGTCGGAGAAGACGTACACGTCGAGCGTGCCCAGCGGGCCCGGCCGGACGTCCGCGAGGGCGGTACGGGACTCGGCGAGCTCCTCAAGACGGCTCACCGTGCGCTCGTGGTCACCCAGCGGAGACGGCTGTACCGGTACGAAGTCGGGGTGCGAGGGGTGGCGACGGCGGGCCGCCGCGAGCTCGGGGGAGTCCTCCGCGAACTCGGTGACGGGCTCGTCGTCGAGCTCCAGCAGCGGCTCCAGACCCACCAGGTCGGCCTGGCGGGGCAGGAAGAGCGGGGCGTCCTCGCCCAGCCCGTGCAGCCCGCCCAGCAGCGAGGGGGCGTCCGCGGCGTCGCGGGCCTCCTGAGCGGCCCAGAACGCACGCGCCTCGGCGAGCTCACGCTCGCGCTCCTCGGCGAGGGCCTCGGCCACGGCGGCGCGTATCTCGGCCGGCGTGTCCAGGGCGCTGCGGGCGGCGGGTACGACGGGACCCCGGCCCTGGCTCTGCGCGGCGAGCTCGCCGCGCAGGGCGGTGACCTGCTTGCGCAGCCCGTGAGCAGCGTGCAGGGCGGCGCCGCCCACGGCGGTGGCAGCGGCCGTGGTCAGCAGCAGGGCAAAAGACATGGCGCTCACTGACGTTCTCCCGGTGTTGTCGATCCCCCGGACTTCCTACATCAGAGTGTCGTGGTCTGGGAATGGTTGTCAGTGCATTACGTCACGAATTGGACAGGTCTTTCAACCCGGCGTTTAACCCCACAACGGCTGTGACCTGCGGGAACGATTCTCCCCCAGGAGAAAGGTCACATCCTGGGGGAGATTCGGTCACGGGTCAGGTGCGAGGGGGTTCGCCGGGCGCCCCGATGACCATCACTTCAGGTTCGGCCCAGCCGCCCGCTGAGCGGCTCAGCTCAGCCGCTCGCCGCTCATGGTCGCGTTCCGCTTCGCCTCCGCTGCGGGCGGGTGACGCCTTCGTTCCTCAGGCGTCCCCCACCCTCCGCTGCGGCTCAGCTCAGCCGCTCGATGACCATCGCCATGCCCTGGCCGCCGCCCACGCACATGGTCTCCAGGCCGAACTGCTTGTCGTGGAACTGGAGGCTGTTGATCAGCGTGCCGGTGATGCGCGCGCCGGTCATGCCGAAGGGGTGGCCGACGGCGATCGCCCCGCCGTTGACGTTCAGCTTGTCCAGGTCGACGCCGAGGTCCCGGTACGACGGGATCACCTGGGCGGCGAACGCCTCGTTGATCTCGACCAGGTCGATGTCGCCGATGCCCAGCCCCGCGCGGCTCAGCGCCTGCTTCGACGCCTCGACCGGGCCGTAGCCCATGATCTCGGGCGAGAGGCCGGAGACGCCGGTGGAGACGATCCGCGCCAGCGGCGTCAGGCCGAGCTCGCGCGCCTTGGTGTCGCTCATGATGACCAGCGCCGCGGCGCCGTCGTTGAGCGGGCAGCAGTTGGCGGCCGTGACCAGGCCGTCGGGGCGGAAGACGGGCTTGAGGCCCTCCACGCCCTCCAGGGTCACGCCGGCGCGCGGGCCGTCGTCCTTGGACACGACCGTGCCGTCCGGGGTCGTGACCGGGGTGATCTCGCGCTCCCAGAAGCCGTTCTTGATGGCTTCCTCGGCGAGGTTCTGCGACCGCACGCCGAACTCGTCCATGTCCCGGCGGGTCACGCCCTTCAGGCGCGCCAGGTTCTCGGCGGTCTGGCCCATGGCGATGTACGCGTCCGGGACCAGCCCGTCCTCGCGCGGGTCGTGCCAGTCCGCGCCCTCGGTCTGGGCGACGGCGGCGGTGCGCGCCTGGGCCTCGGCGAAGAGGGGGTTGTGGGTGTCCGGGAGGCTGTCGGAGTTGCCCTTGACGCTGCGGGAGACCGTCTCGACACCGGCCGAGATGAAGACGTCGCCCTCGCCGGCCTTGATGGCGTGCAGCGCCATGCGCGAGGTCTGCAGCGACGAGGAGCAGTACCGGGTGATGGTGCAGCTGGGCAGGTGGTCCATGCCCATCTGTACGGCCACGATGCGGCCGAGGTTGTGGCCCTGCTCGCCGCCGGGCAGGCCGCAGCCGAGCATCAGGTCGTCGATGTCGCGCGGGTCGAGCTCGGGCACCTTGGCGAGTGCGGCCTTGATGATCTCCGCGGTCAGGTCGTCCGGCCGTACGTCCTTCAAGGACCCCTTGAAAGCGCGACCGATGGGGGAGCGGGCGGCAGAGACGATCACGGCTTCGGGCATGAGGGGCTCCAGAAAGGGAGAGGGAGAAGGGGCAGGACTGAGTGGGAAGTTACCCCTACGTATCGCTCAGGTCACCGGGGTGACCGTGTGATGAGGGACTCTTTTCTAAGCGCTTGCTCAGTCCAATGATGCGCCACTCGCCCCCGACCGGTCCAGGGCCGCCGCCGGGTCCGTCACCGCAGGCAGACGGCGCCGGCGCCGGTGCTTGAGCAGTGCCCAGGGGGCCCGAGCGCCGGTGACCTCGGTACCGGCCTCCGACGCGGCGGCCGACGCCGCCTTCGCGACCGTCAGCATGCCCTCGTCGCGCGACGCGTCCAGCTGGTCCGTCTCCGGCCACAGGCCGAGCGAGGCGCACAGGGTCGGCAGCATCGCCATGGCCGCGGTCGCGTACCCCTCGGCCGACGGGTGGTAGTTGTCCGGCCCGAACAGCTCCCGCGGGTTCGCCGCGAACTCCGGGCCGAGCAGGTCGCCGAGTGAGACCGTGCGGCCGCCCTGCTCGACCACGCCGATCGTCTGCGCCGCGGCCAGCTGCCGGCTCACCCGCCGCGCCAG
Source organism: Streptomyces mabaensis (assembly GCF_053763515.1). Lineage (NCBI taxonomy): Bacteria > Bacillati > Actinomycetota > Actinomycetes > Kitasatosporales > Streptomycetaceae > Streptomyces > Streptomyces mabaensis. The sequence continues at coordinate 85,508 of NZ_JBSOPZ010000006.1, read as the reverse complement.
CCAGCGCAGCGGCTGGTACACCGGCTCGATCGTGCCCAGGTCGGGGCAGGTACCGACGACGACCTCGGCACCCGCGGTACGCAGCCGGCGCACGGCGGCGGCGAGATGCCGGACGGACTGGGTGGGCGGCATCCGGTGAGTGACATCGTTGGCACCGACCATGATCACGCAGACGTCGGGGCGCCGCGTCGGGTCCGCCAGCATCAGCATGACCTGGCGGTCCAGGTCGTCGGACATGGCTCCCGGCAGCGCCACGTTGCGCAGCTCCACCTGACGCTCCGCCACCGCCGCCAGCCCCGAGGCGAGCAGCGCCCCCGGCGTCTGGCGGACCCGGTGCACACCCTGCCCGGCCGCCGTCGAGTCGCCCAGCATGCCCAGCCGCAGCGGCCGCCGGGCCCGGCCGAAGACCGTTCCGTACAGCCCGTCGGCGCTGGGCGGGTCCGCGTTGTGCCCGTTGCCGACCGTCCGCTTAGCCAGCTGCACCTCGGCCAGAACCAGTCCGACTGCCGCCGCACCCAGGAGGCCGATGCCGCCTCCGCCGTACGCCGCACCCGCAGCGATGCGCCGTGCCACCCTCGCCCTCGACACAGTCCCCGCCACCTCCTCGTAGCCACTCGTGAGCTACTCGTAACCGCTCAAGAGCTAACTGCCCCGTAGCGGCGGTCGCCCAATCACTTTCCGCATACGCTGGCGACACCTCACGGAGTAGCCGGAGACCCCGGAGACCGCTTCCCTGGAGAACAAGGTGCAATTCCACGACTCGATGATCAGCCTCGTCGGCGACACCCCGCTGGTGAGGCTCAACAGCGTGACCGAAGGGATCCAGGCAACCGTCCTGGCCAAGGTCGAGTACTTCAACCCCGGCGGCTCGGTCAAGGACCGTATCGCCGTGCGCATGATCGAGGCGGCGGAGGAGAGCGGTGCGCTCAAGCCCGGCGGCACGATCGTCGAGCCGACCAGCGGCAACACCGGTGTCGGACTCGCGATCGTGGCCCAGCAGAAGGGCTACAAGTGCATCTTCGTCTGCCCGGACAAGGTGTCACTCGACAAGATCAATGTGCTGCGCGCGTACGGCGCGGAGGTCGTCGTCTGCCCGACGGCGGTCGACCCCGAGCACCCCGACTCGTACTACAACGTCTCGGACCGGCTGGTCCGCGAGACGCCGGGGGCCTGGAAGCCCGACCAGTACAGCAACCCGAACAACCCCCGTTCGCACTACGAGACCACCGGCCCCGAGCTGTGGCAGCAGACGGACGGGAAGATCACCCACTTCGTCGCGGGCGTCGGCACCGGCGGCACGATCAGCGGCACCGGCAACTACCTCAAGGAGGTCTCGGGCGGGCGCGTACGGATCGTGGGCGCCGACCCCGAGGGCTCGGTGTACTCCGGCGGTTCCGGCCGTCCGTACCTCGTCGAGGGCGTCGGTGAGGACTTCTGGCCGACCGCCTACGACCCCACGGTGACCGACGAGATCATCGCGGTGTCCGACAAGGACTCCTTCCAGATGACCCGCCGCCTCGCCAGGGAGGAGGGCCTCCTCGTCGGCGGTTCCTGCGGTATGGCGGTCGTGGCGGCGCTGCGCGTCGCCGAGGGCCTCGGCCCGGACGACGTGGTCGTCGTCCTGCTGCCGGACAGCGGCCGCGGCTACCTCAGCAAGATCTTCAGCGACGAGTGGATGGCGGGCCACGGCTTCCTGGAGGAGGCCGGACCGTCGGCGCGCATCGGCGAGGTGCTCGCCGACAAGCAGGGCGGGCTGCCCTCGCTGGTGCACATGCACCCCGAGGAGACCGTCGGCCAGGCGATCGAGGTGCTGCGCGAGTACGGCGTCTCGCAGATGCCGATCGTGAAGCCGGGCGCCGGCCACCCCGACGTCATGGCGGCGGAGGTCATCGGCTCGGTCGTCGAGCGCGAGCTGCTGGACGCGCTGTTCACCCAGCGCGCGTCGCTGGGCGACCCGCTGGAGAAGCACATGAGCGCGCCGCTGCCGCAGGTCGGTTCCGGCGAGCCGGTGGGCGACCTGATGGCCGTACTGGGCGAGGCGGACGCGGCGATCGTGCTGGTCGAGGGCAAGCCGACCGGTGTGGTGAGCCGTCAGGACCTGCTGGCGTTCCTCGCGAAGGGCACCAAGTAGCGGACGGCCAGGGTCCGTTCGGCTTCGCGAAAGTGGTACGAGCGCGACACGTCGCGGCAGCACCCGCTTAACACGGGTCGGGCACATTGGTGGTTGCCGGCAGGCAGGAACACAGCAGGACCCGCCGGCAACCACCAACGGCGCCAAGGACCTCCGGAGCGGCTCCCGGACCTCCATGGACGCCTGGACGCGGCAGACCGGCCCTGACCCGGCCCGTGTCCCGCGGGGACCGCCGTCGTCCCGCCCCCCGGGCAACCGGGGGTGCGGCGGTCCCCGCCCACCCGCAGGTCAGTCTTCCCAGTCGGATCTGTTCCGCCGGTGGAACCAGGGCATCCCCTTCGCCGCGTGGACCGCGTTGACTCCGACGATCCCGGCCCAGGCGACGACCAGTCCCTCCAGGCCCGCCTGCGCCGCGCCGATCGCCGACAGCGGGACGGCGAGGATCATGCTGATGATGCCGAAGCCGTACCGCTCGCCGAAGTTCCCGTCCACGGCGTGCGGGGAACGGGCGCCCCGGGCGGCCACCATCTGCTGCTCGGCGAGCTGGCGGCGCACCCGCCGGTCCACCGCCCCGTCCACACGCTGCTCGACCTTCTCCAGGAACGAGTCGAGGAGCGCGGACTCGTACTCCGGCCCCAGTTCCCGGCGCGCCTGCAAGGTGGCGTCGAGTTCCTTCTTGAGCTCTTGGTCACGGGCTTCCATGCGGCCACGCTACGGGCCACGCGGGCTGCGCACAGTGGGGTTAACCCCAGTATCGGCCCCCGGCCTGCGGTACACGTACGGCGGCGGCCGCACCCCGTCCGCCGCCCCGTCAGCAGCCGTCCGGATGAGTCCGTGGTCGGGGGACAGCGCGCATGCCGGGTCCGTACGGGCGGCGTCCCCGGTCAGCGCGTACGCCTGGCAGCGGCAGCCGCCGAAGTCCTCGTCGCGGCGGGCGCAGGTGCGGCAGGGGTCGGCCATCCAACCGGTCCCGCGATAGCGGGTGAAGGCCGTGGAGTGGTCCCAGATCCAGGCCAGCGCGTGGTCGCGGATGTTCGGCGGGTCGAGGTCCGGCAGCGAGGCCGCGGCGGGGCAGGGCAGGACGGTCCCGTCCGGCGCGACGGTGAGCGAGACCGCCCCCCAGCCGCCCATGCACGGCTTCGCCACGCCGTCGAAGTAGTCGGGCACCACCCAGACCAGGTCGAGGCCGGGGGACAGCCGCTCCCGCCACCGCTCGACCGCGTCCCGCGCGCGGGCCAGCTGGTCGCGGCCGGGGAGCAGCGCGGCGCGGTTGAGCAGACCCCAGCCGTAGAACTGGGTGTTGGCCAGCTCGATACGGTCCACGCCCCAGGACAGGCCCAGTTCGACGATGGCGTCGATGGCGTCGAGGTTCTCGCGGTGCAGGACGACGTTGAGGCCGAGGGGCAGGCCGCGGTCCCGGACGAGGGCCGCGGCCCGCTCCTTCGCGGCGAAGGACGCGCGGCCGGCGATCCGGTCGGAGGAGCCAGGGTCGGCGTGCTGTACGGACAGCTGGACGCTGCGCAGCCCGGCGCCGGCCAGCGCGGTCAGCCGGGCCTCGTCGAGACCGGTGCCGCTGGTGACCAGCTGGGTGTAGATCCCGGCGCCTTCGGCGGCGGCGACGATCTGTTCCAGGTCCGGGCGCAGCAGCGGCTCGCCGCCGGAGAGGTGGGTGTGGACGACGCCGAACTCGCCGGCCTGACGCATCAGGTCCGTCCACTGATCGGTGGTCAGCTCGCGCGAGCGGCGTGTCAGTTCCAGGGGGTTGGAACAGTACGGGCAGTGCAGCGGGCAGGCGTGGGTGAGTTCCGCCAGCAGGGCCCAGGGGCGGGCGGGCGCCGCGGCCGGTGCGGTCGGCTGTTGTGCGGCGGGCTGCTGCGCGGCGGGGGCCGGCCCGGCGGGGGTCGGAGCGGTGGTGGTCATCGGAGCCAGCCCTCCTGGCGCAGCCGGTCGAGGAAGGCGGGCACGTCGGTGGCCACGGGGGCGCCGGGAAAGCGTTCGGCCAGCTCGTCGACGATCCCGTGCACGCTGCGGGTGCCGTCGCACAGGCCGACGACCGTACCCGCCTTGCCCGTCAGGACGACGACGCGTTCGGGAAGGACCAGCAGGTCCGTGCCGCGTACCGGGTCGTGCCGCAGCACGATGACAGGGGAGAGTGCGGGCCGCCAGTCGCTCCCGGTCGTCGCGCTCACGCCCGCTCCTGGCGACCCGCGTGGTCCACCGCGTCGAGCAGCGACCACAGGACGTCGCACTTGAAGCGGAGCGCGGCGACGGCGCGTTCCTGGTCGTCCCTCGTGCGGGCCCGGTCCAGGACGAGGGCGAGCGCCTCGGCGCTGTCGCGGCGGCCCTGGGAGATCCGGGAGCGGAAGTAGGCGAGACCGTGGGGCTCGATCCACTTGTAGTGGCGTTCGAAGGCGTCGATGCGGGTGCGCATCAGGTCCGGGGCGGACAGCTCGGTCAGCGACGCGGCGACGGCTTCGAGCAGTGGACGCAGGCGGCAGAAGTTGACGTACCCGTCGACCGCCAGCCGTACTCCCGGCAGCACCGTGTCGGCCCGGAGCAGCGTCTCGCGGTCCAGGCCGGCCGCCTCACCGAGCCGCAGCCACCGCTCGATGCCGCCCTCGCCCTCCTCCGGTCCGTCGTGGTCCTGGATCCGGCGCAGCCACAAACGGCGCAGCGCGGAGGTCTCCAGCTTGGCGGTGATCAGGGCGTCCTTGACGGGGATGTGGCGCTGGTAGTGGAAGCGGTTGGCGATCCAGCGGCGCAGCTCCGCCGGGCTGAGGTCCCCGCTGTGCATACGGACGTTGAAGGTGTGGCGGTCGTGGTACCGCTCTTCCCCCACCGCGCGCAGTCGTGCCTCGAACTCCGCGGGGCTCCAGGGCTCCGCGAGCGGGGCGAGTGCCGTGGTCACAGCTCGATCACCATTCCGTCCTGCGCCACCTCGATGCCCAGCCGGGCGAGCCGCTTGTGCTGGGGCGCGGCCGGGTCCACGAGGGGGTTGGTGTTGTTGAGGTGCGTGTAGAGGCACCGGGCGGAGAGCGGGGCGAGCAGCTCGGCGGTGCCGCCCGGCCCGTCGATGGGCAGGTGCCCCATGCCGGTCGAGGTGCGGGTGGAGATGCCGGTGCGGCGGGGCTCCTCGTCGTCCCAGAAGGTGCCGTCGACGATGACGCAGTCGGCCTCGGCGGCGGCCTGCTGGAGACGGTCGGGCCAGGCGGCCAGGGCGGGGGCGTAGACGGCGGACGCGCCGGTGGCCGGGTCGTACAGGCGCAGCGCGACGACCCACGCCTCGTCGTCCGGGGCGTCGGCGGCGTACCGGGGGCGCTTGCCGGACACCGGGATCGCGCTGATCCGCACGGCGGACGCGGCACCGCCGAGCGGCTGGCTGCCGTGCCCCTCCAGTTCCCGCCAGGTCACGGAGGTGTACGGGCCCAGCACCGCGCCGAGGTGCAGGCGGTCGAGGAGGGCCTGACGGACCGGGGCCGTCGCGAGCACCTGGAGGCCGTCGGCCTCGCGCAGCCGTGCGATGCCCAGCGTGTGGTCGAGTTCGGCGTCGGTCAGGACCAGTCCGGCGACCGGCGTCTGCCGGGGACCCGGCCCGGGGTGAAGTGCGGGCTCGGCCTCGATCTGGTCGCCGATGTCGGGTGTCGCGTTGACGACGAACCACTGGCCTTCGCCCGCCCGGACGGCGAGCGAGGCGTGACGGCGGCGCCAGTGCGGGTGCGCGCGTGCCCCGGAGCACCCGGGGCACGCGCAGTTCCACTGGGGGATGCCGCCGCCTGCGGCGGTGCCGAGCACCTGCAGCAGCATGGCGGGGACTAGCGGGAGTTGAGGGAGTAGGCGGTGACCTCCAGAGCGGTCTCGACGACCAGGTGACCGGGGGTCTGCCAGGTGGTGTCGTCGCCCTCCTCGCCGGAGGTCTGCTGGACCAGTTCCGTCTGTTCCATGGTCTGGTTCATCGGTCGTACCTGCCTTTCCGTTGGGGAACCACTCGGGGGGACCACCTGGGGATTACCTGATGGTCACTTTGAGGATCTGGTCTTTGCCGGACCCCTGTGCACTGGTTCCCAGCCACAGCTCGTCCGTACCGGGGACCTTCGCGAGGGCGCGCAGCCTGCCGTACGCGCCGCTGTAGAACTCCGTCTTCTTACCGACGCGCTCGCTGTCCCGGTCGATCGGTACGCGCCACAGCCGCCGGCCGCGCAGTGTGGACACGTAGATGACGTTGCGCACGACGGCGAGCTGGGCGGGCACACCTTCCTCCGGCGTCCAGGTCTTCTTCGGATTGGTCATGCCCGCGACGCTGCAGTAGCCCTCGCAGGCGGGCCAGCCGTAATTGGCGCCCGGCTTGATCAGGTTGAGCTCGTCGGACTTGGCCGCGCCGATCTCCGTCGACCACAGTCGGCCGTTGCGGTCCCAGGCCAGGCCCTGCGGGTTGCGGTGGCCGTAGCTGTAGACGCGGGTGCCGAACGGGTTTCCGGGGGCCGGCGCCCCGGTCTTGGTGATCCGGAGGATCTTTCCGTTGAGCGAGCCTTTGTCCTGCGCGAGTTCGGGCTGCCGGCCGTCGCCGGTCGAGACGTAGAGGTACCCGTCCGGACCGAAGGCGATCTTGCCGCCGTTGTGGTCGCCGCCCCGCCGGATTCCGCCGAGGACGGTGGTGTAGCCGCGTACGTGTGCGGCACTTTGCCGAGCTGCGTCTTGGAGCCGTCGCGTCCGAGGCGGATGACGCGGTACGAATAGCGCTCGGTCGCCAGCGCCGCATCTCCGGACGGCATGAACGAGAGGGTCCAGGGCTCGGCCCAGTTCCGGGAGAACGCGGCCACACCGGCAGGGCTGCCGCCGTCACCGGGTGTCTCGATTCTCGGTGTCCGCCGCCGGAACGGCGGTTGACGGCGCCGCGACTGCCGGCTCCGGTTGCGCCATGCCGGCCAACAGGAGGGCGGCCACGGCGGTGAGTCCAGCGAGCCCGAGACGCTTCTTCATGCGTTTCCTTCCTCTTGGTCCGAGCGGTCGAAGGCAGACAGCTGATGCGCTCTGACGCTCTGCTGGCGAGTTTTGACGTTACGTGATCGGACTGCCACTTGGGTTGGGCCGTCAGGGAGCCCTTGCCCGGCTCGCGGCAGCCTGCATATGGTCATGCAGAGAGCAATGCGACTGAATAGGTGCCGATAGGAGGCGTGATGTCGCCGAAGGGGGATGGCATGAACGACAGTCCGGCCGCGCGTCTGCAGCAGCTCTTCGAGGGCCGCCGGCTCACCCCGACCCAGCGGCGGATCGCGCACTGCATGGTGCGCAGCGTCGCCGACGCGCCGTTCCTGTCGAGTGTCGAGGTCGCGGAGCTGGCGGGCGTCAGCCAGCCCTCGGTCACCCGCTTCGCGGTCGCGCTCGGCTTCGACGGCTATCCGGCGCTGCGCAAGCACCTGCGGGAGGTGGCTCCGGCAGAGCCGGCCGTCGCCACCGCCGACGCGCCCAACGAGTACCAGCAGGCCGTCCACGCCGAGATCGAGAACCTGCGGCATCTCGCCTCGCTGCTCGCCGACCCGGAGCCGGTCGAGGAGGCGGGCCGGCTGCTCGCCGCCTCCCGGCCGCTGCCCGTACTCGGCCTGCGGGCCGCCTCGTCCCAGGCGCGCGGCTTCGCGTACTTCGCGGGCAAGGTCCACCCGGACGTACGGCTGCTGGACGAGGGCGGCTCGATGCTGGCCGACCGGATCGACGCGGCGGTGCGCGCGGGGGCGACCGCGCTGCTGTGCTTCGCGCTGCCACGCCATCCGCGGGAGGTCGTTGACGCGCTCGTGCACGCGCAGTCGGCCGGCCTGAAGGTGGTCACGGTCGCGGACTCCGCGTTCGCGCCGGTCGCCAAGCACTCGGACCTGCTGATTCCGGCGGCGGTCGGCACGGGCCTGGCCTTCGACACGGCGTGCGCGCCGATGCTGCTGGGGCGGGTGCTGCTGGAGGCGATGTGCGACGACCTGCCGGACGCGCAGGCGCGGCTGGAGGAGTTCGACACGAAGGCGGCGGCCCGGGGGCTGTTCGTCGAGTAGCGCGCGGTCGCCGCCGGGGGCTGCTCGGGGTCGCTGTTCCTGCTCGGCTCGGTCCTACTCCTCGCCGCGCGCCTTCAGTACCAGTTTGTTGACCACCCACAGCCCGATCCCGATCGCCAGCAGCACCCCCGCCCGGATGTAGACGTCCGCCGGACGGTCGGCGAGCGGGCTCGCCAGGATGATCGCGGTGATCGCGCCGAGCACGGGCAGTGCCGTCGGCGTACGGAAGTGTGCGTGGTCGACCGGGTCGCGGCGCAGCACCAGGACGGCGACGTTGACCACCGCGAACACGCACAGCAGCAGGAACGCCGTGGTGTCGCCCAGTCCGGCGATCTCACCCGTCGACACCAGACCGATGGCGAGCAGCGAGACGAACACGATGCCGACGATGGGGGTGCGGCGCCGGGGCAGGACGCGGGCCATGCCCTTCGGCAGGATGCGCTCGTTCGCCATGCCGTAGCAGAGCCGTGAGGCCATCATGATGTTGATCAGCGCGGAGTTGGTGACGGCGAACAGTGCGATCAGGGCGAAGACCTTGGGCGGGAAGTCGAGCCCGCCCGCCTTGACGACCTCCAGCAGGGGGCCGCTGGACTTCTCCAGCGTGCGGTAGTCGACGAGCAGCGAGGAGACCAGCGCCACCAGGACGTAGATGGTGCCGGTGACCGCGACGCCGAGGAAGATCGCCCGGGGGAACGTGCGCACCGGGTCCTTCGTCTCCTCCGCCATGTTGACCGAGTCCTCGAAGCCGACGAAGGCGAAGAAGCCGAGGGCTGTGGCGCCCAGGACGCTGGTGAGCACCACGTATCCCGTGCCGGTCGCCTGGAACTCACCGAGCCGGGACGGCTCTCCGCCACCCGTGAGCACCGCGTAGGCGCCGATCGTCAGGATGATGACCAGTCCGGTCAGCTCGACCAGCGTCAGCACCACGTTGGTCTTCACGGACTCGGAGACGCCGCGCAGGGCGAGCGCGGCGAGGGCGAGGATGAACAGGATCGCGATCAGGGTCGGCGGCACGACGTCGGTGAACTCGGCCAGGTAGTCACCGCTGAAGGCGCGGGCCGCCGCGCTCGCCGAGGACAGGCCCGACGCCATCACCATGAAGGCGACGATGAAGGTCAGGAACGGGACCTTGAACGCCTTCTGGGTGTAGAGCGCGGCCCCGGCCGCCCTGGGGTACTTGCCGACGAGCTCGACGTACGACGCGGCGGTCAGCAGCGCCACCACGAAGCCGATCACGAACGGCAGCCACAGCGCGCCGCCGACCTTTCCCGCGACCTTGCCGGTGGTGGCGTAGATCCCGGTGCCCAGGATGTCGCCGATGACGAAGAGGATCAGCAGCTTGGGGCCGATCGCCCGCTTGAGCCCGGGCTCCTGCGGTGGCGCGGCGGCCGGTGCGTCGGATGTGGACATCGAACCTCCCCCGGGGGCGTGTGGAGGAAGTTCTGCCCGGTGGGGCGGATGTGATGCCTGCTGTTCGGCCGCTCAGGTGTCCGTGTCCAGCAGGGCGTCCGGGTGCGCCCCACCCGACTCGGCGACGATCTCGTCGAGGGTCTGCGGGGTCCGTACGGTCGTGAAGCGCACCCCGCCGCCCGGCTGGTCCGGTGAGGACTGGTCCGGTGAGGTGGTGAAGCCGTGGATGCCGGGCCGCGCGAGGCTGTTGTACGCGAACGGGTTGGCGAAGTAGTACGCCCCGGTGTCCAGCACCGCCACCACGTCGCCCGGCTCCAGCAGCGGCAGCGGACGGCTCTCGGCGAGCAGGTCGCCCGCGAAACAGGCCGGGCCCGCCACGTCCTGCGGGACGGCCGGCCCGGATTTGGGCAGTCCCTTCGCGTCGTACGCGGCGATCCGCAGCGGCCAGGAGGCGGGCGCGAAGACGGTACGGGTGGCGAGCTGGACCCCCGCGTGGGTCACCGCGATCGGACGGCCGCCGGAGCTCTTGGCGTACTCGACGCGGGCGAGGACGGTGCCGTGCTTGGCGAGCAGCGCCCGGCCGAACTCGGTGACCAGCCCGTAGCGGCCGTCGAACAGGCCGGGGACGGTGTCCGAGAGCAGGCGGGCGTACTGAGCGAACGTCGGGGTCTCGGTGTCGGAGGCGAAGTTGACGGGCAGCCCGCCGCCGATGTCGACGGTGTCGATCTGCCGGCGGCCGGCGGCCGCGTTGATCTCCTCGGCCAGCTCGTACACCTGGCGTACGCCCTCGGCCATCAGCTCCAGCGGTACGCCTTGGGAACCGGTGTGCGTGTGCAGCCGGGTCAGCCAGGGGCGGTCGCGGTAGGCGCGTACGACCCGGGCACGGGCCCCCTCGTCGCGCAGGGCCACCCCGAACTTGGAGGTCGCGGTGGCGGTGGAGAGCGCGCCGATCGAGCCGGCCCCGATCTGCGGGTTGACCCGCAGGCCGAGCGGCGACTCGGTGGGGGCGGTGGCGCGGAGCGCGTCCAGGCGGGCCAGCTCCTGCGGGTTGTCGGCGTTGACGGCGATGCCGAGCGCGAGCGCCTCACGCAGCTCGCCGTGGGTCTTGGCGGGCGAGTCGAGGACGGTACGGGACGGCCCGACGCCGGCGGCGCGCGCCAGGGCCAGCTCGCCGGCGCTGGCGACCTCGCAGCCGATGCCGGACACCGAGAGAAGCCGCAGGACGGGTACCAGCGGGGCGGCCTTCACCGCGAAGGCGTGCAGGATCCTGGTGCCGGGCGGGGTGACGGCCTCGAAGGCGGCGTGCAGCGCGGCGGCGGAGGCGCGGATTCCGGCCACGTCCAGCAGGCAGACCACCGGCTCGGCCCCGGTGAGGAGGCCCTGCTCCACCGCCGCTCGCACGGCCTGGTCCCGACGTTCCGGTGCGTCCGTCCGCGCGTGTGAGGGCATGTCTGCCAGCCAATCATCCGGTGGGTCGCGGCGCAGCTGTTGACTACTTCTATTCAGCAAGTCAGGATGTGAATAGATTGACCAACAAAGCAGGACCACCACTGGAGGAGGCATCGCCATGTCAGGACCCCGCCCCGTACGGGCGCCGCGCGGTACGGAACTGAGCGCCCTGGGATGGCAGCAGGAAGCCGCCCTCCGCATGCTGCAGAACAACCTCGACCCCGAGGTCGCCGAGCACCCCGACAAGCTCGTCGTCTACGGCGGCACCGGCAAGGCCGCCCGTGACTGGCGCTCCTTCGACGCCATGGTGCGCACGCTGCGGACGCTGAAGCAGGACGAGACGATGCTCGTCCAGTCCGGCCGCCCGGTCGGCGTGATGCAGACGCACGAGTGGGCGCCGCGTGTGCTGATCGCCAACTCCAACCTCGTCGGCGACTGGGCGAACTGGGAGGAGTTCCGCCGCCTGGAGCAGCTGGGCCTGACCATGTACGGCCAGATGACCGCCGGGTCCTGGATCTACATCGGCACGCAGGGCATCCTCCAGGGCACCTACGAGACGTTCGCCGCCGTGGCCGCGAAGAGGTTCGGCGGCACCCTGGCCGGCACCATCACCCTCACCGCCGGTCTCGGCGGCATGGGCGGTGCCCAGCCGCTCGCCGTCACGATGAACGACGGCGTCGCGATCTGTATCGACTGCGACCCGCGCGCCATCGAGCGCCGGATCGAGCACCGCTACCTGGACGTGCGCGCCGACTCCCTGGAGCACGCGCTTCAGCTCGCCACCGAGGCCCGCGACGCCCGCAAGCCGCTCTCCATCGGCCTGCTGGGCAACGCCGCCGAGCTGCTTCCGCGCATGCTCGCCGAGGGCGCCCCGATCGACATCGTGACCGACCAGACCTCGGCGCACGACCCGCTTTCGTACCTCCCGCTCGGGGTCGACTTCGACGACATGGCCTCGTACGCCGCCGAGAAGCCCGCCGACTTCACCCAGCGCGCCCGGGAGTCGATGGCCCGCCATGTGGAGGCCATGGTCGGCTTCATGGACGCCGGAGCGGAGGTCTTCGACTACGGCAACTCCATCCGCGGCGAGGCGCAGCTCGCCGGGTACGGCCGGGCGTTCGACTTCCCCGGCTTCGTCCCCGCGTACATCCGGCCGTTGTTCTGTGAGGGCAAGGGCCCGTTCCGCTGGGCCGCGCTGTCCGGCGAGGCGTCGGACATCCACAAGACCGACCGGGCGATGCTTGAACTCTTCCCGGAGAACGAATCGCTGCACCGCTGGATCAAGATGGCCGGCGAGCGCGTCCACTTCCAGGGCCTGCCCGCGCGCATCTGCTGGCTCGGCTACGGCGAGCGCGACAAGGCCGGCGAGCGCTTCAACGACATGGTGGCGTCCGGCGAACTCGCCGCCCCGCTGGCGATCGGCCGCGACCACCTCGACTGCGGCTCGGTCGCCTCCCCGTACCGCGAGACCGAGGCCATGCTTGACGGGTCCGACGCGATCGCCGACTGGCCGCTGCTCAACGCCATGGTCAACGTCGCCTCCGGTGCGTCGTGGGTCTCCCTCCACCACGGTGGCGGTGTCGGCATGGGCCGTTCGATCCACGCCGGCCAGGTCTCGGTGGCCGACGGCACGAAGCTCGCGGGCGAGAAGATCCGCCGGGTGCTCACCAACGACCCGGGCATGGGCGTCATCCGGCACGTCGACGCGGGCTACGACATCGCCGAGTCGGTGGCGACCGACCGCGGCGTCCGCGTCCCGATGCGGGAGGGCGAGTGAACTCGCCCACTGACGGCGCGACCGGCACCCCGGCGGCGGCCGGCGAAGCCGCCGTCGGAGACGGGCCCCGGGCCGCCGTCCGGGGCGGAGCCCCGGGACGCTCCTCCGGACCCCGTGACGGGGCCGGGGGCGGAGCCCCGGGAAACGGGGAAAGGGCGGGACAGGGGCACACTCCTTCCTTCCACGAGATGTGGGCAGAGCTCCGCCCCATCGGCCGCAACGCCGACACCGGCGGATACCGGCGGTACGCCTGGACCGCCGCCGACGCCGACTGCCGGGCCTGGTTCAAGGCCCAGGCCGAGGCCCGCGGCCTGACGTACGAGGTCGACCGCAACGGCAACCAGTGGGCCTGGCTCGGCGACCCCCTCGCCGGGGACGCCGTCGTCACCGGCTCGCACCTGGACTCCGTACCCGACGGCGGCGCCTTCGACGGGCCGCTCGGTGTCGTGTCCTCCTTCGCCGCACTCGATGAACTCCGCCACAGGGGAGTGGAGTTCACCCGCCCGCTGGCCCTCACCAACTTCGGTGACGAGGAGGGCGCGCGGTTCGGGCTCGCCTGCGTCGGCTCCCGGCTGACCGCCGGGCAGCTGACGCCCGAGAAGGCGTACGAGTTGCGCGACGGCGACGGCATCTCGCTGCCGCAGGCCATGGAGCGGGCCGGATACGACCCCGCCGCCATCGGACCGGACCCCGAACGCCTGTCCCGTATCGGCGCGTTCATCGAGCTGCACGTCGAGCAGGGCAGGGCGCTCGATCTCTCGGGCGACCCGGTCGGCATCGCCTCCGCGATCTGGCCGCACGGCCGCTGGCGGTTCGACTTCCACGGCGAGGCCAACCACGCGGGCACCACCCGTCTGGAGGACCGCCGCGACCCCATGCTCACGTACGCCGAGACGGTCCTCGCCGCCCGCCAGGAGGCCCGGCTCGCCGGGGCGCTTGCCACGTTCGGCAAGATCTCCGTCGAGCCGAACGGGGTCAACGCCATCCCGTCGCTCGTCCGCGGCTGGCTGGACTCCCGCGCCGCCGACCAGCGCACGCTCGACACCGTCATCGCCGGTATCGAGAAGGCGGCGATGGAGCGCGGCGAGCGCGACGGCGTCGACGTCCGGATCACCCGGGAGTCCTTCACCCCCGTGATCGAGTTCGAGCACGCGCTGCGCGACGAACTGAACCGGATCATGGGCGGCCGGATCCCGGTGCTGGGTACGGGGGCGGGACACGACGCCGGAATCCTCTCCGCCGCCATCCCGACCGCCATGCTGTTCGTACGGAACCCCACCGGCGTCTCGCACTCCCCGGCCGAGTTCGCCGGCGAGGACGACTGCGTCGCCGGTGTCCTCGCCCTCGCCGACGTACTGGAAGGTCTCGCGTGCAGGTGACAGTGACCACGACGTACTGGCTGGAGCACGCCTGGCTCGCCACCCGGGTCGAGCCGGGCGTGGCCGTCGAGGTCGCGGGCGGCCGGATCACCGCCGTCCGCACGGGCCTCGACGCACCGCCCCCGGGCGCGACGGTGCTGCGCGGGCTGACGCTCCCCGGCCTCGCCAACGCCCACTCGCACGCCTTCCACCGCGCCCTGCGCGGCACGGTCCAGGTCGGCTCCGGCACCTTCTGGACCTGGCGTGAGGTCATGTACCAGGTGGCCTCGCGGCTCACCCCGGACTCCTACCACGCGCTCGCCCGAGCGGTGTACGCAGAGATGGCGCTGGCCGGGATCACGTCGGTCGGCGAGTTCCACTACCTGCATCACGCGCCGGGCGGCACCCCGTACGACGACCCCAACGCGATGGGCGAGGCACTGATCGCGGCCGCCGGCGAGGCCGGCATCCGGATCACCCTGCTCGACACGGCTTACCTCTCCGCAGGCATCAGGAACAAGCACAGCGGGGAGCCCCCGAACCAGCAGCAGCTCCGCTTCTCCGACGGCACCGCCGACGCCTGGGCCGAGCGCGCCTCCGCCCTCAAGGACAGCGACCACGCCCGCATCGGCGCGGCGATCCACTCCGTACGGGCCGTGCCGGCCGGGCAGCTCGCCACCGTAACGCAGTGGGCGGAAGCCCGCCGGGCCCCACTGCACGTCCACCTCTCCGAGCAGACCGCCGAGAACGACGCCTGCCTGGCCGCCCACGGCTGCACCCCCACCCGGCTGCTCGCCGACCACGGCGTCCTGGGCCCGCGCACGACGGGCGTCCACAACACGCACCTCACCGACGAGGACATCGCCCTGCTCGGCGGTACGACGACCGGCACCTGTATGTGCCCCACCACCGAACGGGACCTGGCCGACGGCATCGGCCCCGCGGTCCGCCTCCAGCGGGCCGGCAGCCCGCTGTCGCTCGGCAGCGACAGCCACGCCGTGATCGACCTGCTCGAAGAGGCGCGCGCGATGGAACTCGACGAACGCCTGCGCACCCGCACCCGCGGCCACTGGACCGCGGCCGCCCTGCTCCGCGCGGCCACCGCCGACGGCCACGCCGCGCTGGGCTGGGACGACGCGGGCACCATCGAGCGCGGTGCGCTCGCCGATCTCACGACCATCGCCCTGGATTCGGTCAGAACCGCGGGACCGCTGCCCCGGCTGGGCGCCGAGACCGCCGTATTCGCCGCCTCCGCGGCGGATGTCCGCCACACGATCGTGGGTGGCCGGCACATTGTCCGCGACGGGGTCCACCAGCTCCTGCCGGACGTCCCCGCCGCCCTGGCCGAGACGATCGCGGCGGTCCGCGCCTGACGTCCCCCGCCCCCGCCCCGGCGGCGCCGGGCGCCCCCGAGCCTCCCGCCCCCAAGCCCCCCGCCCCCCTCAGCAGGAAAGCGGCCCCCGCGATGACGACCACCGCCATCAGCAACATCGCCAGTCTGGTCACCAACGACCCCTCCCTCGGTGAAGGCCCCCTCGGTCTGATCCAGGACGCGGCCGTCGTCATCGACGGCGACCGCGTGGCCTGGGTCGGTGAATCAAGCAAAGCACCCGCCACTGACAACGCGGTCGACGCCGCCGGCCGGGCCCTGATCCCCGGCTTCGTCGACTCCCACTCACACCTCGTCTTCGCAGGTGACCGCACGGCGGAGTTCAACGCGAGGATGTCCGGACGCAGTTACTCCGCCGGCGGCATCCGCACCACCGTCGCCGCCACCCGCGCCGCGTCCGACGAGGCCCTGGAGGCGAACCTGCTGCGGTACCTCCACGAGGCCCGGCGCCAGGGCACGACCACCTTCGAGACCAAGTCCGGGTACGGGCTGACCGTCGCCGACGAGGCCCGCGCGCTGCGCATCGCCGCCGCCCACACCGACGAGGTCACCTACCTCGGCGCGCACATCGTCTCCCCCGACTACGCCGACGACCCGGCCGCGTACGTGGCACTGGTCACCGGCGAGATGCTCGACGCCTGCGCCCCGTACGCCCGCTGGGTGGACGTCTTCTGCGAGAAGGGCGCCTTCGACGGGGACCAGGCCCGCGCCATCCTCACCGCCGGCCGCGCCAAGGGCCTGACCCCCCGGGTCCACGCCAACCAGCTGAGCTACGGCCCCGGCGTCCAGCTCGCGGTCGAACTCGACGCCGCCTCCGCCGACCACTGCACGCACCTGACGCAGCAGGACGTCGACGCGCTGGCGAGCGGCAACACGGTCGCCACGCTGCTGCCCGGTGCCGAGTTCTCCACCCGCGCCGAGTGGCCCGACGCCCGCCGCCTGCTCGACGCGGGTGTCACCGTCGCGCTGTCCACGGACTGCAATCCGGGCTCCTCCTTCACCAGCTCGATGCCCTTCTGCATCGCCCTCGCGGTACGGGACATGGGCATGACCCCGGACGAAGCGCTGTGGTCGGCCACGGCGGGCGGCGCCGCGGCACTGCGCCGCACGGACATCGGCACCATCACCCCCGGCTCCCGCGCGGACCTGGCCCTGCTCGACGCCCCGAGCCACGTCCACCTGGCCTACCGGCCGGGAGTCCCGCTGGTGACGGCGGTCTGGCAGCAGGGCACGCGCACGTCCTGACCTCAAGCCCCCGGCGCCTCGACGGGCAGCCCCCGTTCCAAGGCGGCTGCAGCCAGCCGTTTGTCGTAGGTGACGAAGGCGGTGAGCGCCTGCTCCAGGTACTCGGCACTCGCCAAGTGGATGGCGTCGAGTGTCCTCAGGTGCCGGATCGGGAACATTCCGGCGGCTCGCAGGACGGGGTCGGTGATCCGGATGCGCAGAAGGCGGTCGAGCAGTTCCTCCGCCGCATCGCCGACTTCCGGCTCGGCGCCGACGCGGACGAGGGTACGGGCCACTTCCGTCTGTGCCAGCGCGGAGGTGACATGCCCTTCAGACGCCCGCGCGGAAAGGAAGGTGCGCAGGGCTGCGGTCTCCGGTTCGGGCAGGACCAGCTTGAGCAGGGCGCAGGAGTCGAGATAGATCAACGGTCCTCTTCCTCGCGCATCTGCAGCAGAACCTCGGAGAGTTTCGAGGGGGCGCCGGGGCGGGCGGGCAACGGCTCCCAGTCGCCGAGGCCGCGGGCCCCGGCAGCGTTGTCGGGATCCACCGTGCCGGTCCGGATCAGGTCTTCCATGACCCGCTGTTCGGGGTCGGGCGGCCCGAGCACGGCGATCAGGCGGCCGTTCCGGGTGATTTCCACGCGTTCGCCGGCAGCCACGCGGTCGATCAGTTCGCTGGCGTGCTGCTGCAACTGCCGGATGGGGACTCGTGTGGTCATGCGTCCAGGCTAAGAGCGGCGTGCGGCGCTCGCCATGAATGTGCGGCGTTATCACCCTGACGAAGTACGCTCGCCCCTCCTGCCACACCGTCCCCACCCGCCGCACCGTTCTTCACAGGACGGTCACGAGATCCGCGCCGCGCCCTACCGGGCCGTCGGGCCGGCCGGTACCGTCCCTTCCAGCGTGCTCATGGGGGAGACCGGGGGGTCGAGTTGAGCGAGGTACGCATCCGTGTGGTCAGCCCGGGGGAGCTGGACGCCGCGGACACCGAGGCCTGGCGGGAGCTGCGGGCGAAGGCCGACGCGCCGGCCAATCCGTTCATGGAACCGGAGTTCACCCTGGCCGTCGGGCGGGTGCGGCCGGCCGCGCGGGTGGCGGTGCTGCGGGAGGGCGGCGCGCCGGCCGGATTCTTCCCGTACGAGCACGGCCCGTTGGGGCACGGCCGGGCGATCGGCCTCGGCGTCTCGGACTGCCAGGGCGCGGTGCTCCGTCCCGGGTTGCGGCTGGACTCCCGGCAACTGCTGCGCGCGTGCGCGCTGTCCGCCTGGGACTTCGACAATCTCGAGGCGGACCAGGGGCTCTTCGTCCCGCATGCCGCCCGCGGCTTCGCGTCCCCCGTGATCGACGTCGGCGGGGGATACGCGCGGTACGAGGCCGTGCTGCGCGAGCAGTCACCCAAGTTCTTCCGTACCACCACGGCGAAGGAGCGCAAGCTCGGCCGGCAGGCGGACGCGGTGCGGTTCGTCTTCGACGAGCGCGATCCGGCGGCGCTGCGCACGCTGATGCGCTGGAAGTCCGCGCAGTACCGGCGCACCGGCCGCAAGGACCGCTTCGCGCAGGACTGGATCAGCCGCCTGGTGCGGCTGCTCGCGGACACCCGCGCACCGGGCTGCTCCGGCGTGCTGTCGGTCCTGTACGTCGGCGACCGGCCGGTGGCCGCCCACTTCGGTCTGCGCTCGCGCACGGTGCTGTCCTGCTGGTTTCCGGCGTACGACCCGGAGTTCGCGAAGTTCTCGCCGGGCCTGATCCTCCACCTCCGGATGGCCGAGGCGGCCGCGGCGGAGGGCATCGGCATGCTCGACCTGGGCCGGGGGTCGGCGGAGTACAAGGACGCGCTCAAGACGGGTGAACTGCGGGTCCACGAAGGCGCGGTGGTCCGGCCGGGTCCTGGCGCGGCCCTGTACTGGCTGAGCCGCGAGCCGTCGCGCCGGGCGCACGATTTCGTACGGGACCGGCCGCGGCTGGCCGCGTTCGCGTCGAGGACCTTGAACCGGGCCGCCCGCCTGCGCGGCCAGTGACCTGCGAGACGGGGGAATCGCATGCACCGGGGTATCGCAGTCGCCGAACTGGACCTGGACGGCCTGCCGGGCGACGTCCTGTCCTTCCGCCCGGCCCCGGGCGGCCCGCCGGTGACGGGGGGCGAGGTGTACGCCCTGATCCGCCTGCACGGCCGCCCGGTCGGCACGATCCTGACCCATGTCCCCCCGGACGAAGACGCGGCCAAGTTCCTGGCGCAGGCGGCAAGCACCCAACTGACGGCGCCCGCGGCCCCCAGCGGGCGCGCGCGCGACGCACTCGCCCCGCCCGCCGGCCCCGGGCCGGCCGAGGCCGATCCTGCCGCCGGCCGGCCGGACCGGCCGCGGCCGGCCGGTCGCTCGCCCGCGGGGGGAACCGTCGGAACGCCTCCGGCTCCCGAAAGCCATGGCGCCCCGCCCGCGGGCCCAGCCGAGGCGGATTGTGCCGTTGGCCAGGCGGACCGGTCCCGGTGGACCGACGGCTCGCCCGCAGGCCCCAGCGGGGGCGCGCGGGACGGACTCGCCCCACCCGCCGGCCACGGGCCGGCCGAGCCTGGTCGCACCGCCGAGCGGGCGGGCGGCCTGCCCGACGGCCGGGCGGACCGGCGCCGGTCTGCCGACCGTTCGCCCGCCAAGGGGGCGTCGCCGACCTCGGGAGGCCAAGGCTCGCCGCCCGCCGGCCACGGGCCGGCCGAGTCGGATCGCGCCGCCGGCCGGGCGGAGTCCCGCTCGCCTGGTGGCATGGCGGCCCGGATCCGGCGGTCTGGTCGCTCGCGCGCCGGCGGCCCGCCCGCCAGTCGCACCGCCGGGCACTCGTCCGCCGGCGGCCCGCCCGTCCGGGCGGGCGCGGCAGCGGAGGGTCTCGGCGCGGTCGCCGCCGAGTCGCCCGGCGGCGGGGCGGTCATCCGGGGGGCCGGCCGCGTCAGTGTTGTCGTTGCGACCCGTGAGCGCAGTGCGCAGCTGCGGCGCGCTCTCGATTCGTTGCTCCGGCAGGACCACCCCGGCTTCGAGATCGTCGTCGTCGACAACGCGCCCGTCACCACCGCCACCCGGGACCTCGTCGCGACGGACTACGCCTCCCGCGTCCGGTACGTCCGCGAGCCCGTGCCCGGGCTGGCCGCCGCGCACAACCGGGGCGTCGCCGCCGCGCGCGGCGAGGTGCTCGCGTTCACCGACGACGACGTCGTCGCCGACCCGCACTGGCTCACCGCCCTGACCGCGCCCTTCGCCGCCGATCCCGGCCTCGGCTGCGTCACCGGCCTGATCCTCCCTGCCCAGCTGCGCACTCCTGCCCAGGTGCTGCTGGAGAGCCACGGCGGCTTCGCCAAGGGCTTCGCGGCGCGTACGTACGATCCGCGGCGCCCACCCGCCGACGAGCCGCTGTTCCCGTTCACCGCCGGAAGCTTCGGCTCCGGCGCCAACATGGCTTTCCGCGCGGACGCCCTCCGCGCGGTCGGCGGCTTCGACCCGGCCACCGGCACCGGCACGCCCGCCAGGGGCGGCGACGACCTGTACGCCTTCGTACGGATCCTCGCCGCCGGCCACCGGCTGCGCTACACGCCCGAGGCGCTGGTCTGGCACCACCACCGGGAGACCTGGCAGGACCTGGAGAACCAGGCGTACGGCTACGGGGCCGGCCTCACCGCCTACCTCACCGCGGTCCTGGTCCGCCGCCCCGCCCTGCTGCCCGCCCTGCTCGCCCGGCTTCCCCGCGGCCTCGCGCACGCCCGCGCGATCACCGCCTACCGCGAGGCGGGCGGCGCACCGGACAGGGCCCCCGGTGAGCACGGCGGGCAGACGTACCCCTGGCCGCGCGGCCTCTCCCGGCTGGAGCGCCGGGGCATGCTGTACGGCCCGGTCGGCTACCTCCGCGCCCGCCGCCGCGTCCGCCGCATCCCGCTGCCCTGGCAGGAGAGCTGAGATGAGCGACCGGATCCCCGTTCTCCTCTACCACGCCGTGATGGACGATCCCCCCGACTGGATCGCCGAATTCACCGTCACCCCACGGGACTTCGCCGCGCAGCTCGACGCCGTCGTCGCGAGCGGCCGCACGCCCGTCCCGGTAAGCGCGCTCGCGGACCACTTCGCGGGCCGCGCGCCCCTGCCGCCCCGCCCGGTCGCCCTCACCTTCGACGACGGATTCGCGGATCTGCCCGGGCCCACCGCCGAGGCGCTGGCCGGCCGCGGCCTGCCCGCCACCGCGTACCTCACCACCGGCGCGATCACCCCGGGCGGCCGCAGCCTGCTGCCGCCTGCCCCGATGATGACGCTGGACCGGGCGCCGCTGCTGGAGCAGTACGGCATGGAGGTCGGCGGCCACACGGTCACCCACCCCCAGCTGGACACCCTGGGCGCCGACGCCCTGCGTCACGAACTGGCCGAGTCCAAGAAGGCCCTGGAGGACACGCTCGGGCACGAGGTGACGCAACTCGCCTATCCGCACGGCTACAACAGCCCGGCCGTCCGCCGCGCCGCCCGCCGCGCCGGCTACACCTCGGCGGTCGCCGTCCGGCACGCGCTCAGCTCGGAGACCGACGAGACGTACCGCATCGCCCGGCTCATCCTGCGCCGTGGTCACACGGTCGCCGACATCGAGGCCTGGATGTCCGGCGAGGGTGCCCGGGTCGCGCCGTATCCGGACTCGCTGCCCACGCTCGGCTGGCGGCTCTACCGCCGGGCCCGCGCGGCGGTCCGGGGCCCGGTGTTCGCCGGTTAGGCGGGATCTGGAGCCACGGAGAACCGCACGAAGAGCCGTACAAAAGCGAAGCACGTTCCTATACTTCGCTGAAGGGGACAGCGGCGTGACGGCCGCGACCACATCAGTGGGGGGAGTCGCACAGTGCAACAACGCGTGCCCACGCCGGTCGCAGGGAGCACCGGGCCACCCCCTGCCCAGGAGACCGGGAGCGAACCGGAGGCGCCCGCCCCGGCGTCGCTGCCGCGTCGACTGATGCGCGGTCAGAGCCCCCTGGCGTGGTCGCCGTTGGTGGTCGCCGGCGCCCTGTGGGCGTACGCACTGCCCCGGATCGGCTTCCGCGACATCGGTGACTACGGCCTCCTCGACCGCTTCCCCGTCGCGTTCTACCTCTCCCTCCTCGTCCTGACCGCCGGCTTCCTGCTCAGCCTGCGCCGCGCCGGGACCGCCCCCTGGTGGCCCGCCGCCTACAGCGTCGCGATGCTCTGCGCGCTCAAGGCGCCCCCCGCCCTGCTGTACGACTCGGTGCGCTACGCCTGGGCCTCCAAGCACGACGCCGTCATCGCGCGGCTGCTCACCGAGGGAACCGTCCACCCCGAACAGAAGCTGTCCGGCGGCATGTCGGCGTACGACCAGTGGCCCGGCTTCTTCTCACTCGACGCCGCACTCGTCCGCGCCTTCGGCGTCGAGAGCGCCGCGTCCTTCATCAACTGGGCGCCCATCGCCCTCGGCCTGCTGACCATGCCGGTCCTGGTCCTGATCTACCGCACATTCAGCGAGGACTGGCGGCTGGTGTGGACCGCCGTGTGGATCTTCCAGCTCGCCAACTGGGTCGGCCAGGACTACCTGTCCCCGCAGGGCTTCTCGTACCTGCTCTACCTCACCGTCTTCGCCGTGGTCGTACGGCACTTCGTGCGGCCGGGCTCGGCCGGCCCGCTGCGCTCGCGGGACCGTCTCGACCCGGCCGCCGCCATGGTCCCACCGCCCACCGGCACCCGGCAGCGCGCGATCGCGGTGGTGATCATCGCCCCGCTCGTCGCCGCCATCAACGCCTCGCATCAGCTCACCCCGGTGATGCTGTGCGTCACCCTGTTCGCGCTCAGTCTCACCCGCCGCTACCGCAACGCCGGGCTGCTGATCGTCGCCGGGCTCATCATGCTGGTCTGGGACCTCACGATGGGCCGCGTGCTCTTCCTGGAGACGCTCGGCACCCTCCGCGACTCCGCGGGTGACCTCCTGAACAACTCCCGGGCCGGATACGCCGGTGAGCCGACCGGCCCGGGACCCGAACTGGTCGGCACCGCCAACATCCTCATGGTGGTCACCCTCGGCCTGCTGGCCGGCGCGGCGGTCCTGCTCCGCCGCAGGCTCACGCGCAGCGCGCTGCCCCTGCTGCTGGCGGCCGCGGCCCCCGTACCGCTGTTCGCCGTCAACGACTACGGCGGCGAGATGCTGTTCCGGGTTTACCTCTTCGGCCTGCCCGGTACGGCCTTCTTCGCGGCGGCCGCGCTGATCCCGGCCATGGGCGGCGGCGGCACGGACCGGCGCAGACGGCTGGTCCGGCGCGCCTCGAAGGCCGCGCTGCCGGTCGTCCTGGTCGTGCTGCTGGCCGGGTTCCTGCCCTCGTACTACGGCAAGGAGGGCATGCACTACACACCCCCCGCCGAGGTCGCGCTCGTCGAGCGGGCCTACGAGCGGGCCCCCGCGGGCGCGCTCGTGCTCGCGGCCACCGGCTCGTTCCCCGGCGCGTACCACCGCTACGACCGTTACGAGCGCTGGTTCTTCACCGAACAGGAAGTGTCCGAGAACCTCAGGATGCTGAAGGACCCCGCCGGTTACCTCACGGACGGCATCCCGGCGGGGCGTCCGACGTACGTCATCCTCACGCCCACCCAGGAGCGCGCGGTCATCGGCGAGGGGCTGCTGCCGGCCGGGGGCTTCGCGAAGCTGCGCGACGACCTGAAACGGTCACCGCTGTTCCGGATCGTCGAGGAGTCACGCCACGGGCTGGTGCTGGAGTACCGGCCGCGCGGCTGAAGGCCGTACCCGTCCCGCACCCGTCCCGTACTCGACAGGGGGAGCACCACTCGTGAAGCAGTCACAGCTCAGAGCGGCCCTGGCCCTCTCCGGATGGCCGGCGCTCGCTGCGACCGCGCTGCCGGGCGGAACACCGATGCGCTGGCTCCCGGTGCTGCTCTTCGTCACTTTCGGGCCGGGCCTCGCCCTGCTCCTCCCGCAGCCCGACCGGCTGCGCCCCGGGGCCCGGCTGGAGGCCCTCGCGCTCGCCGCGCCGATCAGCCTGTCGCTGGCCACCCTGGTGGCGACCTCGCTCTTCCTGGTGGAGGGATTCTCCGCCGAGGCGTTCCTGATCTCCCTCGCCGCGTTCACGACCCTCGCGGCGGCCCTGCCCGGCCTGCCGCTGCCCGCCGCCACCCGCGGCGCTGCCGAGCGCCCCACACCCGAAGCCGGGCGGGGCCGATGACCGGCCGGCACGCGGGCGGCTCCCGGCGGGGCATCGCGTACGTCACGCTGGTGCTGGCCGCCGTGGCGGCACTGCTCACCGGACTGGGCCCGGCCTCCGGGGACCGGTCCGAGGGACCGTGCGCGCCGGACGCCGAGCTGGAGCCGTCCTGCGGGGCGTGGTGGGGGGCCTATGTGCCGTACGCCGCGAACGGCTCGCTCAAGGACGCCGTGTACGACTTCGAGAAGAAGATCGGCCGCAGACTCGACCTCGTCTACAACTACCACGACATGTCGCGGGGGAAGCTCGACGGCGAACTGCTCACGCCCGACGAGCAGGAGCTCGGCAAAGACCGGCTGCTGATGCTGGCCTGGGAGTCGACGGTGTGGAAGGAGCCCCACCACGCCAACTGGACCGAGGACCAGCTGGGCTGGAAGAACATCGCCTCCGGGAAGTACGACGAGGAGATCATCGACCCGCAGGCCCGCCGCATCAAGGCGTACGGCAAGCGGATCTTCTTCTCCTTCGACCAGGAGGCCGACTTCCGCGTCAAGGACGCCGGCACGCCCGCAGAGTACGTCGCCGCCTACCGGCACCTGCACGACCGGTTCGAGAAGCTCGGCGTGGACAACGTGGTGTGGGTGTGGACGGTCTCCGGGTATCTCGAGCACGCCGGGCTGATGAAGCAGCTCTATCCGGGAGACGCGTACGTCGACTGGATCGCCATGGACCAGTACAACTACTTCCTCTGCCACAAGTCCCCGAACTGGCTGGACTTCGACAAGAGCCAGCGGCCGTCGTACGACTGGCTGCGCGCGAACATCTCCGACAGCAAGCCCGTCATGCTCGCCGAGTACGGCACCGCGCCCGATCCGGCCGACCCGGACCGGCAGCGCGAGTGGTACGCCGCCGTCCCCGAGGCCGTACGGACCATGCCGAAGGTGAAGGCGCTGGTGCAGTGGAACCGGGCCGTTCCGGGGGAGAACTGCGACCTGACGGTCAACTCCGGTTCCGCCCTGGAGGGATACCGGGAGGCGGGCCAGGACAAGTGGTTCAAGCAGCGGGTCCCGCCCCGCTGACCCGTCGCCGTACGGTCCGGCCCGCCGCCGTGGCCGCGTACATCCCGAGGAAGCCGAGGAGGACGGGCAGCGCCGCCGCGGCGAACGCCTGCTGCGCCGCCCAGCCGGCCACGGCCAGCACCCACACCAGCCCCGCAGTGATCCGCCAGTGCGCGCCCGCCGTCCGCAGGGTCCGGGCGGCCAGCGCGAGGCAGAGCAGCTGCAGGACGACCGGCAGGGCCCGCTCCACCACGGCGGCACCGGGCGGCCCGCCCGCCCCGGCGACCCCGGCCACCGCGTCCAGGAACCCGGCGAGCGCCTCGTGCCCGGGGCCCGCGACGCGGTCCGGCAGCACCCCGAGGAACAGCGGCGCGGTGTGCAGGGCGGCCGTGGTGACCAGCACCGCGGCCCCCAGCAGGACCGGGCGGGGCCGGTTCAGTGAGACGGCCGCGCTGTAGACCACCACCAGCAGTACGCCGGCGGTGACACTGACCGGCGGCAGCATGTCGGTCAGCCCGGCCCCCGGCAGCCAGGCCCGCCCGTCCTGGGCCACCCGTACCAGCGGCACCCAGAACAGGCCCGCCGCCAGCCCCAGCAGCAGCCACAGTGCCTCGGTCAGCCGGCTCTCCTCGCCGTCCGGGGCATCGGCCGTACGGTCGACGGACGTGCGGTGGCCGGCCGTGCGGCGGGTGCGGGCGGACCCGGACAGCACCGGGATGCCGAGCGCGGGTGTCACGCTGTCGTGCGCGCCCCGCAGATACGCGGTGTCCTGCGCCCAGCGGCCGTCGTACGACCCCGCCGCCTGCGCGCGCAGCTCCGCCGCCCGGCGCGCCCAGTTCGTCCCGTACTCCTCCGCGTCACCCTTGCGGCGCGGCCACCACCTGCCGCGCGCGCTCCACCGGGGCGGGCGGCCGCTCAGCGCCGCGCGCAGCCCCGGCGCCGCCACCAGCGCCATCACGGTCATGCTCAGCAGCATCGCCAGCCCGGCCCCGGAGATCCCCACCGGGCCCAGCAGCAGCGCGGCACTGCCCAGCACCAGCACGCACATGGCCCCCTGGAGCGCGGCCAGCATGCCGGTACGCCCCTGCACCCGCAGCACGCCGATGTACAGCTCCACGACGACCCGCGGCAGCGCGGCGGCGGCCAGCAGCCGCAGTACGGTCGTGCCGTGCTCGGCGTACGAGGCGCCGAACGGGGCCAGGATCTGCGGGGCGAAGACGACCAGCACCAGGACGACGGGCACCAGCAGGACGGCCATCCGGCGCAGCGCGCCGCGCACCCCGTCGGCGAGCCGGTCCGGGCTGTGGGAGGCGTGCGCGGTGAGGGAGGAGGCCATGTTGATGGCCATGAACTCCATGGTCCCGCCGACGGTGTACGCGATGTAGAAGAAGCCGTTGTGCGCGGCGTCGAAGCGGACCGCCACCATCACCGGCAGCAGGTTGATCATCGCGAGGCTGAACAGCGCACCGACCGAGTCGCCGGCCAGGAACCGCCCGATCTCGCGCAGCGCGGGCGGCTCCCGGTCGCGGTCGGCGGCCGCCTGCTGCGGGATGAGCCTGCGGAAGACCAGCCAGCCCAGCGGGAGGACGGACAGCGCGATCGCCACCGACCAGGAGACGAAGACGCCGAGGACGGGCATGCCGGTCGCGAAGAGCGCGAGCAGTACCAGCTTGCCGAGGGAGAAGCCGGCGTTGCCGACGGGCACCCAGACCGCCCGGCGCAGGCCGGTCAGCACCCCGTCCTGGAGGGTCAGGACGGCCCACGCGACGCAGGAGGCGGTGAAGAAAAGCCCGGCCCCGAGGCCGCCCAGCGGCGCGTAGGTGGGGCCCCACAGGTCCAGGGTGAGCAGGAAGACCCCGCAGGCCAGGGCCACCACGACCGAGCTGACGAGGTACGTACGCAGCACCAGCGGTCCGGTCGCCCGGCCGGCCCGCGGCACATAGCGCACCACCGCGCCGATCATGGTGGTGGCGGTCAGGGAGGCCAGCAGCCGCTGAGCGGCGATGGCGGCGGAGCCGACGCCCACCGCCTCCTTGCTGTAGTACCGCGCGGCGACCAGCCAGAAGCCGAGGCCCAGCGCGGCGGAGACGCCGGTGGACAACATCAGCGCGTAGGCGTTGCGGAACATGGAGTCACCGCCGCCCGGCGCGGTGTCCTCCGCACCGCCGGGGTCCGCGGCGTCCACGTCCGCGTGCGTGTCCTCGGGCGGGGCCGAGCCGGGGTCGGGGCGGGGGTGCTCGGATCCGGAGCCGGAGCCGGACGGCTCACGGGTCCGGATGTCACCCACCGCCGGGCCCCCCGGGCGCGCGGTCCGTCCCGGCGAGGATCCGGATCACCTCGTCGGCGCGGAGCGGGTCGACGGGCAGGGCGTGCCGCGCGAACCAGGCGGCCTCGGCGGGGGAGGGTGACGGGTCGGTGAACGCGGCCCCCGCGTACGCGTCCAGCGGCGGGTCGTAGAGGTAGCCCACGGTGATCCGGTGCCGGGCGAGCCGCGCGACGGCCGCGTCCCGGTCCGCGACCAGCAGCGGCACCCGGAACAGCGGCTGCACGGGACCGGGCGACGGCAGGGCCCACTCGGTGGCGAGGAGTTTCCCGGTGCCCGCCCGGTGGGCGGCCAGCCGGCCGTCGAGCCGGCCCAGCAGCCGCTCGATGCGGCGCAGCCGCGGGCGGCCGGCGCCGGTCCGGTAGTCGTGCATGTCGACGCGTACCCAGGAGTGGAACGCGTCGAGCGCGGGGGCGGCGGTGAGCGCCCGCTCCAGCTCGTCCGGCCGCAGCTCCATCCGTATCCCGTCGCGCTCCTGCATGCCCAGCAGCTGCATGGTGGCGCGCGCCGCCGTGGTCAGCCGCAGCCCCCGGACGGTGGCCTCGGCGTACGGCCGTAGCGCGTAGGCGAGTTCGGCGGAGAGCCGCGGCGGATCGAGAAGGTCGTCGCGCGCCTTCGCCAGAGCCTCGCGCAGGCCCGGGTCCGCGACGGCCAGGAACCCGCCGGCCTTGGCGCCCACATGCTTGGAGAGGCTGAAGACGGAGGCGTCGCCGAAGGTGCCGACCGGCCGGCCCGCCACCTCGCTGCCGATGGCGTGCGCGGCGTCCTCCAGCAGCGGGATGCCCAACCGGTCGCAGTGCGCGCGCAGTTCGGGCGCCGGGTCGGGATTCCCGTACAGATTCGTGGTGAGTACGGCGCAGAGGCCGCCCCACACCTCGTCGGGCACGGCGGCGGCGTCGATGGAGCCGTCCCGCGCCGAGAGCGGTGCCTGGACGGGGCGCAGGCCCGCGGCGAGCACCACGAAGAAGATGACGTCGTCGTTGACCGGCGACATGAGGACCCGGCCGCCGGGCGGGCACCAGTGGCGCAGGGCCACATAGAGGCCGAGGCGGCACGACGGCACGTACAGGCATTCCCTGCCGAGGCGGGCGCGCATCAGCTGTTCCAGCGCGGTGTGCGCGGTGCGCGTGGACGGCCCGTTGACCCCTAGAACCATGTGTTCCCCCCAGAACCCCCGTTCAATGTGGCCCAGTCCGTACCACTTCGTCAACAACGCGTCGGATCACGCCGAAGGGCCCGTCCCCCGGGGGGAACGGGCCCTTTGTCCACGTGCGCGGCGGCGCTCGGCCGGGCCGGCGGCGCTTGCGGCTACTCCTCGAGCGTGAGCCCCTTGCGGAGCCGGACGAGGGTGCGCGTCAGCAGCCGGGAGACGTGCATCTGCGAGATGCCGAGCTCCTCACCGATCTCCGACTGCGTCATGTTGGCCACGAAGCGCAGCGACAGGATCTGGCGGTCGCGCGGGCTGAGCCCGGCGATCAGCGGCTTCAGGGACTCGACGTACTCGATGCCCTCGATCCCGTGGTCCTCGTAGCCGATACGGTCGGCGAGCGCGCCCTCGGAGTCGTCGTCCTCATGCTGGGCGTCGAGCGAGCTCGCGGAGTACGCGTTGCTCGCCGCCATGCCCTCGACGACCTCGTCCTTGCTGATGTCGAGGCGCTCGGCGAGTTCCCCGACGGTGGGGGCGCGGTCGAGCTGCTGGGCGAGTTCGTCGCCCGCCTTGGCGAGGTCGAGGCGCAGTTCCTGGAGGCGTCGCGGGACGCGCACCGACCAGCTGGTGTCGCGGAAGAAGCGCTTGATCTCGCCCATGATGGTCGGCATGGCGAAGGTCGGGAACTCGACGCCGCGGCTGAGCTCGAAGCGGTCGATCGCCTTGATCAGGCCGATCGTGCCGACCTGGATGATGTCTTCCATCGGTTCGCTGCGGGAACGGAACCGGGAGGCGGCGAACTTCACCAGGGCCAGGTTGAGTTCGACCAGGGTGTTGCGTACGTACGCGTACTCGTGGGTGCCTTCCTCCAGCACCTCGAGCCGCGTGAACAGGGTCTTGGACAGGGCCCTGGCATCCAGCGGCCCCACCTCGTCGTACGGCGGAATCGCCGGGAGCGGGGTTGGCGACGGCGCGTGCTGCTGCGTCGCATGCTGCGGCGCGGACTGGGTACGCGTTTCGTCGTCGAGCCGGGGTGACATGGTCTCCTCCATCGTTCTCGGCATATGGCTGCCGATGCCTCTACGTCTGCACTGGGCTGAGTGCGGCGCCTCCAAAGCCGGCCGTGTTGGTTGTGTCCCTACTACCCCTACCCGCTTCTGGTGGCCCGCTGCAAGTGCTTTTTGTCCGAATCACACATATTTGGGATGATGTTCGGCTACCGCGAGGCGGGCGGACGGGCTAAGGTGCAACGGCATCAGTGCAGCTATCAGTGCAGCCATTCGACGGCCGGAAGAGGGACGTGCATGGACCGCGGGACGGTCGGGAGTGCGAATCGGGGCCGACTGAGAGTCGACGTCCGCAGCCAGGGCCGCAGTGCCATCGTCACCCCTGCGGGTGAGCTCGATCACCACACGGCCGAGCTGCTGCGGGAGCCGCTGGACGCATGTCTGGAGGAGGGCACCACCCGCCTCGTCGTGGACTGCTCCCAGCTGGAGTTCTGCGACTCCACCGGACTCAACGTGCTGCTCGGTGCCCGCCTCAAGGCGGAGGCCGCCGGGGGTGCGGTCCACCTCGCCGGAATGCAGCCCGTCGTGGCCCGTGTGTTCGAGATCACCGGAGCGGACTCCGTCTTCACCGTGCACGAGTCGCTCGATGCGGCGCTGGCCGAGTAACCGCGGCGCCTGTCGAATGAGTGGGTGTTCTCACGGTTCGGTCGGGCAGAAGACTTCTGAATCAGATGTGAATCGGTGAGGTGAAGCGCTGATGAGCACCACCCGGTCCTACCCGCCGGGCGACCGGGGACCTGAGCCGGACGCCCCCTCCGCCGTACCCGACGGCGACGGCCGCCTACGGCGGCTCGCCCTGGACGGCGCGAGCGGCATCGTCCCGCTCGCTCGTGATTTCACCCGCCAGGCCCTGTACGACTGGGGCTGGCTGCCCGCCCCCACCGCCGACCGGCGGGCGGCGGCCGAGGACGTCCTGCTGGTCGTCTCCGAGCTGGTGACCAACGCGTGCCTGCACGCCGAGGGGCCGGAGGAGCTGCAGGTCTCCAGCGACGGCAAGGTACTGCGCCTGGAGGTCACCGACCGCGGCGCGGGCAAGCCGGCGCCGCGACTGCCGCACCGGGCCGGGCGGCCCGGCGGGCACGGCATGTTCATCGTCGAGCGGCTGTGCCTGGACTGGGGTGTCCGCCGCCGCGCCGACGCGATCGGCAAGACCGTGTGGGCGGAGCTCGCGGCGCCGGCCTAGGGCCTGTCCGGCGGATCAGGGCCGGATAGGACGCGGCGTCTGGTGCGGTGCATCGCAAGGCGCCGGAGTGCCCTAATAGCGGAGCTATTCGGGCATTTCGGCAACGCGGCGAGGTGCCGTGCCAGGCGTCGTGGCCCCGGCCAAGATCCGCCGGACAGGCCCTGGCGCGGGATGGGGCGCCGTCCTGACGCAGGGCGGGCCCCGGCCGGGGTTACCGCCGGTTCGAACCTCTCTTCGCACGCCCGGATCGGGCGTGTTCTTTGTCTTCCCTCCATCAGGTCCCGGGCGTACCTTGAGCGCCCGATCTGATGTGTCGTCAGTAACTTCCGGCGTGAGGGGATCCCGAGGTGTCGTACCAGAAACGCTCAGCCGCGCTCGCGCTGACCGCGGCGGTGGCAGTGGCGGGCTCGGCGGTGCTGATCGCCGCCCCGGCCGCCCACGCGGATGTCGTGGACGTCAACTACAACTGCAAGACGCCGATCGGTCCCAAGTCGGCCGTCTCGCCCATCGACATCAAGGCCGTCAAGAGCGGCAGCTCCTACAAGCTCACCATGTCCTTCCAGAAGGGCGTCTCGTCCTCCCCGGTCGAGCTGGGCAAGGGTGCGATGAACCCCGGTGCCGTCATCAAGCTCGGCGGCGCGGAGAGCGGCACCGTCGCCGTCACCGGGCCGGCGAACGCCGCGGCCATCCCCGCCAACACCCCGATCAAGATCAATGACTTGTCGGGTACGTACACCCCCAGGGCGAGCGGCAAGGTCACCTTCACCGCCTCGGTCCTCACCATCAAGGCGCTGGGGACGACGACCACCTGCACCCCGGGCAACAACCCCAAGCCGTCCCTCGAACTGACCGTCACCGGCAGCGGCGGCTCGTCGTCGGGCGGCGCGTCCTCCTCCGGCGGCGGTGAGCAGTTGCCGCAGACCGGCCCGATGGACTCGGCGGTCGCGCTCGGCACGCTCGGCGGCACGGTCCTGCTGGCCGGGGCGGCCGGCGTGCTGTGGCTGACCCGGCGCGGTCAGCGGGCCGCGGGCTGAGGGGCCGTGCGGGTCGCGGTGCGTGCCGCGGTCGCCGCGGCCGTACTGCTGGGCGTGTCCGTGCCCGGGACGGCGTTCGCGGCGCGCGGCGAGCCGGGCTGGACGGCGCGGCCCGCGGCGGGAGCGGGCGCCCGGCCGGGCGGTGACGCCAGACCGTACTTCTATCTGGAGGGCGCTCCGGGCGCGGTCCTGGAGGACGAGCTCGCCCTCTCGAACCCCTCGGACCGGGCGCGCACGGTACGGCTGCGGGGTGCGGGCGTGTGGAGCGCGTGGATCGCCTTCGCCGCGGACGAGGTACGCGTTCCGCCGCGCACCCGCGCGGACGTCCCCTTCACCGTCACCGTCCCGCCCGGCGCGGTACCGGGCGACCACCCCGGCGCGGTCGTGGCCGCGGCGGACGGCCGGGAAGCGCGGGTGCGGGTGCATCTGCGGGTCGGCGGGCCGGCGCTGTCCGCGCTCACGGTCGAGGATGTCGCGGTCACGGGGCGGGGCGGCGCCACCGTCATCCGGTACGCGGTGGTGAACCGAGGGAACACCGCGCTCACGCCGGACCTCGCGGTCCGCGCGGACGGCGTCCTCGGTGACGTACTGCGCCGCGAGGCCCGCCCCCTGCGGGTGCGGCTGCTGCCGGGTCAGCGGCTGGAGCTCACCGAACGCTGGCCGGACGCGCCCGCCCTCGACGCGGTCGACGTCCGGCTCACGGTGACGGCGGGCGGCGGCGCGCACGGCGAGGCGACGGCCTCGGCGCGCTTCGTGCCGTGGCCGCAGGTGTGGGGGGCCGCCCTGGGCGCGCTGCTCCTCGGCGCGGCGGCCCCGGCGCTGCGAGCCGTACGCGGACGGCGAACCGGCCCGCCGGACGAGCCCGCCACAGACGAAGCGACCGGTACGGAACGGCACTTGGCGAGGGCGGGAGTGGGATCGTGAACGGCGGCAACGGCGGCACAGACAAGAGGCCCACGTCCGAGAAGGCGCTCCGGACCGCGCGGAGCGCGGTGGCGCTGGTAGCCCTGGCCGCCGTACTCGTGCTCGTACTCCTGCCCGCCCCGGTGGCCGCCGCGGACGGCAAGCCGGTGGTCACGCTCTCCAAGGAGGAGGCCGGCAAGGGCGGCGAGATCACCGTGACCGGCTCCGGCTGGCGGCCGAGCGCCCTGCTGATGCTGCTGATCTGTGGCCGGTCCGCGCCCGGCAGGGGCGTGATCGGCGGCACCAACAGCTGTGCGAACGCCGACGGCCGGGCCGTCACCACCGACGCCACCGGCCGCTTCAGCAAGCGGCTGCCGGTCGCGGAACCGCCCGAGCCGTGCCCGTGCGTGGTGCACGTCGCCACCGTCACCGGCGAACAGGCAGCCGTCGACGCCGAGTTCACGGTCGCGGGACATCCCGTTGCCCCGCTGCCCTCGCAGGCGAGCGCCGCCCGGCTCTCGGTGCTCGCCGCCGCCCGGCTGGAGGGCGACGACGGGATCCTCGTGTGGTTCGGCGCGCCCGCCTCGCGCAAGCTCGTCGTCACGGTCGGCAATCTCGGCCCGGCCCCGGTCAAGGACCCGGTCTTCCAGGTCGGCACCTCGCACGGCGTCTTCGCCCCCAGCTGGCAGGAGCAGCAGTGGCGGGGCACGATCCCGCCCGGGCAGAAGGCGCGGGTCGAGCTGAACGTACAGCTGGCGTCGGGCGCGCACGGCGACTACCTCGTGTCGATGAAGTACGGCGGGAAGGTGCTGGCGGCGCAGCCCTGGGGCGTGGGGCGTCCCTGGGGCGTCACCCTCTTCTGGATCCTGCTCTGCCTGGTCGTGCCGGCGGCGGTCTTCCGGATCGGCATGGCCGTCGTCGACCGGGTACGGCCGCGCAGCGGCGGTACGGCGGGCGGCGCCGGCCGCCACCGGACCGTCCGGCTGCGCAGGACCGCCGCGAAACCGCCGAAGGCCCCCACACAAGCCCCCACCGCCGCGACGGCCCCCACGGCCGCGCTGCCGTGGTTCACCCCGGACTCCGCACCGTCAGAGAACCATCCGACAACGAAGGGACAGTCGTGACCACGCAACGGAGGATGAGCGCGGCGGGCGTCGCGCTGATGCTCGGCGGTGCGGGAATCCTGCTGGCAGCACACCCCGCCCACGCCGCCGAAGTCTCGTACAAGACGGAGTGCATCCCCCCGGCGATCTCCGGCCTGCCGCCCGTCCAGGGCACCACGAAGGTGGCGATCACCGCGCCCGCCGAGGCCAAGGTCGGCGACGAGATCGAGGTGGTGTGGAAGACGGTCGAGGCCGCTTCCAAGAACCCCGACATCATCGATCTGGAGAAGGACACCGTGAAGCCGACCGGCACCATCAAGGTCGGCGGGGCGGCGACCGGTGACCTGCGCATGGAGGGGCCGCGGCAGAACCCGCCGATCCCGAAGAACAGCCCGATGGTGCTGCCCGACATGAAGGGCAAGCTGAAGCTGGAGAAGGCCGGCGAGATCACGCTGACGCCGGACGCGTACACCATCAACGTCAGTAAGCCGATGTCCACCGACACCAAGTGCACGCCCAAGGAGACGGTGGCCGTCGCGGCGACGATCAAGGTGTCGGAGGCCGGCGGCGGCACGTCGGGCGGCACGACGTCGGGTGGTACCACTTCGGGTGGGACGACGTCCGGCGGGACCACGTCGGGCGGGACCACGTCCGGCGGGACCACCGCGGGTGGCACGACGGCCGGCGGTACGACAGCCGGCGGCACCACCACCGGCGGTGGCGGCGGCGGGACCGACTTCCCCGGCAAGCAGGTCACGGTCACGTACGACTGCCAGTCGCCGGGCCCGCAGGGCATCAAGTCGCCCATCACCGTCAACGCGAAGAAGAGCGGCGGCGACTTCGACCTGACGGTCAAGACCGGCGACTCCGTCATGGACAGCCCGGCCCCGCTGCCCGCGGGCGCGCTCAAGGCATCCATGCAGATCGTGCTCGGCGGCGCGGACAAGGGCGCGGTGAACGTGGTCGGCAAGCCCAACGAGGACCCGATCGAGGCGGGCAAGCCGGTCTCGATCGGCGATCTGACCGGGACGTACAAGCCGGGCGCGACCGGAAAGTCGACACTGAGCCCCGGCACCCTGACCATCGACGTCACGCTGGGCAGCTCGAAGATGAACATCCCCTGCAAGGTCAGGGGCGCGGCGGCGGTGTCGCTGGAGCTCGACACCACGGCCCAGCAGGGCGGCGCGGCAGGCGGCGCGGCCGCGGGCGGTGGCTCGGCGGGCGGCACGTCGTCCAGTGGCGGCGGCCTCGCCGAAACCGGCGCGACCGCCGACGGCGGCCTGCGCGCCCTCGGCCTGGTGGCGGGCACGGTGATCCTGCTGGGCGGCGCGGTCTTCACGTTCACCCCGTGGCACCGCCTGCGCGAAACGCGCTGACAGCGCAGAGGGGGGGGGGGGGGGGGGGGGGGGGGGGGGGGGGGGGGGAGGGGGGGGGTGGGGGAGGGGGGGGGGGGGAGGGGGGAATAAGCGGGCAAAGAAGAGCGTGCCCACCTAGGAACACCGAAAAAAAAAAAGGAGAAAAAAAAAAAAACCGGGCGAAAGACGAATCCCCCCCCCCCCCCCCCCGGCTCTGTCGTTACTCGAACTCGGCCTACGTCACGTCTACTTCACGTCGCCCATGAGCGCGCGGATCTTCTTGCCCGCCGTCATGAAGGCGAGGCCCGCGGCCACCGCGATGACCGCCCACAGCGTGTAGTAGACAGCGTCGCCCAGCGGCGCGTTGAGCTTGGTGGTCCAGCCGTTCAGGGCGTTGCCCGTCGCCGTGGCCAGGAACCACAGACCCATGATCTGGCCGACGAACTGCTTCGGGGCCAGCTTGGTCGACAGGGAAAGGCCGACCGGCGACAGGCACATCTCGCCGAGGGTCTGCACCAGGTAGACGCTCAGCAGCCAGAAGACGGTGACCTTGCCGGTCTCGCTGTTGGCGGCGGCGGCACCGGCGAGGCCCATGATGCCGAAGGAGCCACCGATGAGGAGCATCGCCAGTGCGAACTTCATGGGGGTGCTGGGCTCGCGGTTCCGCTTGGCGAGCTTGACCCACAGGGCGGCGAAGAGCGGGGCCAGGATGATGACCATCATCGGGTTGACGGACTGGTACCAGGACGCCGGGAACTCCCAGCCACCGATCATGCGGTCGGTCTTGTTGTCCGCGAAGATCGTCAGCAGCGAGCCGGACTGGTCGTAGATCATCCAGAAGAGCACGGCGGTCGCGAAGAACCAGACATACGCCTGGATCTTCGGCCGGTCCTCGCTCTTGAGTGCCGGGTTCTTGAAGATCGCGACGAAGTACACGATCGGAACGACGATGCCGAGGACTGCCAGCACGTTGACGATGTGCTCGATGTCGTACGTACCCAGGGCCAGGTCGGCGAGCAGCGCGGCGACGGCGAGGCCGCCCCACAGCGCCACCTTGCGCAGGACGCTGCGCTTCTCCTCGGGCGTGGCCGGCGTGGCCGGCTCCTTGCCGACGTCACCGAGGTGACGGCCGCCCAGGACGTACTGGATGACGGCGAGGGACATACCGATACCGGCCACGGCGAAGCCGAGGTGCCAGTTGACGTTCTCACCGAGGTAGCCGACGACCAGCGGAGCGGCCATACCGCCGATGTTGATCGCCATGTAGAACAGCGTGAAACCGGCGTCCCGGCGGGCGCTGGACTGGCCCTCGTACAGGCCACCGACTATCGCGGAGATGTTCGGCTTCAGCAGGCCGGTACCGACCGCGATCAGCCCGAGACCGCCGAAGAATGCGATGTCGGTCGGGATGGCGAGAGTGAAGTGCCCCAGCGCGATGACGATGCCACCGACAAGCACTGCCTTGCGCGCACCCCAGAGACGGTCCGCGACCCAGCCACCGGGCATGGCGGCCATGTAGACGACGGCGTTGTAGACACCGTAGATCGACGCGGCCAGGGCCTCGCGGCCCTCGAGAGGTCCGTCGAGAACGCCCGCGATCAAGTAGAGAACGAGAATGCCGCGCATTCCGTACCAGGAAAAACGCTCCCACATCTCCGTCATGAAGAGCGTGGCCATACCGCGGGGGTGGCCGAAGAAGGTCTTCTCGCCGGAGGGGGGCCCGGCGGTGTCCTTCGTCAGGCTGGACGCCATGGTCGATCCTTGCTTGCTCGGGACGCTCCGCCTCGTGAGCGGGTCCGCGCCCGGTGGGGGGTGTCATCGGGGCCGGCCGGCCGGCCCCGCACAGAAAAGAGACCTTTGGCGCGCGATACGGCACAAAGGTCCCTGATTACTTCATCAGGCGTCTGGCCACCATACGTCACGACAGTGCGGCATATGGAAGGACTTGAGACATGGATCACAGGTGTCTGTGGGGCCAACTACCCACATTCGAAGGTAACCAACTTCTTTCCTCCACAGACCCGCAGGGGTCGCCGATCGCCCACGACCCCTGCCCCGCGCGGACTACCATCACCCACATGACCCGTGTACTGCTCGCCGAGGACGACGCATCCATCTCGGAGCCGCTGGCCCGCGCCCTGCGCCGCGAGGGGTACGAGGTCGAGGTCCGCCAGGACGGGCCGACCGCGCTCGACGCCGGACTCCAGGGCGGGGTCGACCTCGTCGTACTGGATCTGGGTCTGCCCGGGATGGACGGGCTCGAAGTCGCCCGGCGGCTGCGCGCGGAGGGACACAGCTTTCCGATCCTGGTCCTGACCGCCCGCGCCGACGAGGTCGACACGGTGGTCGGCCTGGACGCCGGGGCCGACGACTACGTCACCAAGCCGTTCCGGCTCGCCGAACTGCTCGCCCGCGTACGGGCCCTGCTGCGGCGCGGCGCCGCCGAGCACGCACAGCCGCCGGCCACCCACGGGGTCAGGATCGACGTCGAGTCGCACCGCGCATGGATGGGGGAGGAGGAGCTCCAGCTGACGGCGAAGGAGTTCGACCTGCTCCGGGTCCTGGTCCGCGACGCCGGCCGGGTCGTGACCCGCGACCAGCTGATGCGCGAGGTCTGGGACACCACGTGGTGGTCGTCCACCAAGACCCTCGACATGCACATCTCCTGGCTGCGCAAGAAGCTTGGCGACGACGCGGCGAACCCCCGTTACATCGCCACCGTGCGCGGCGTCGGCTTCCGCTTCGAGAAGAGCTGATACCCAAGCCTCATGCGCCGCCGCCTGATCAACTCCACCCTCGCCGTGGTGCTCGTCGTGATCGCCGTCTTCGGCGTCTCCCTCGTCATCGTCGAGACCCGCACGATCACCAACAGCGCCCAGGAAAGCGTCGACTCCGAAGCGCTGCGCCTGATCAGCGTCGTCGGGTCCAGTGAGCTCGCGGACGCACCGCTGGAGCCGGACGTCCTGGCGGAACAGATCGGCACCGGCCGGTACGCCCGCATCGTGATCCCCGGCCGCGCGCCCCTGGAGATCGGCACGCGCCCCACCGGCAGCGTCATCCGCGCCACCGTGATGGGCGAGCAGGGGGAGACGGTCACCGTCGAGGAGTCCCGTGACACCGTCACGGACGAGCTCGGCCGCACACTGCTGATCATCGGTGCGGTGGCTCTGCTGGCCGTGATCGCCGCGGTCCTCCTCGCCGTACGCCAGGCCAACCGGCTGGCCTCCCCGCTCACCGACCTCGCCGAGACCGCGGAACGGCTCGGCTCCGGAGACCCCCGGCCGCGCCACCGGCGGTACGGCGTGCCCGAGCTGGACCGCGTCGCCGACGTCCTCGACGCCAGCGCCGAGCGGATCGGGCGGATGCTCACCGCCGAACGCCGGCTCGCCGCCGACGCCTCGCACCAGCTCCGTACGCCGCTGACCGCGCTCTCCATGCGGCTGGAGGAGATCACGGTCACCGAGGACCTGGACACCGCGCGGGAGGAGGCGTCCATCGCGCTCGCCCAGGTCGAGCGGCTGACGGACGTGGTGCAGCGGCTGCTGACCAACTCGCGCGATCCGCGGACCGGCTCGGCCGTCGCCTTCGACCTCGACGAGGTGGTCAAGCAGCAGGTGGAGGAGTGGCGCCCGGCCTACCGCAGCGCGGGCCGCGCCATCGTCCGCTCGGGGAAGCAGGGCATGCGGGCGGTCGGTACGCCGGGGGCGGTGGCGCAGGTACTCGCCGCGCTGATCGAGAACTCGCTGATGCACGGCGGCGGCACGGTGGCCCTGCGGACCCGGGTCACCGGCAACCAGGCGGTGGTCGAGGTCACCGACGAGGGGCCGGGCGTACCGTCCGACCTGGGCGCGCGGATCTTCGAGCGGACCATCAGCGGCCGGAACTCCACCGGGATCGGGCTGGCCGTGGCCCGCGACCTCGCGGAGGCGGACGGCGGCCGGCTGGAGCTGCTTCAGGCGCATCCGCCGGTGTTCGCGCTGTTCCTCAGCCGGATGACGCGGGACCCGGAGGAACCGGAGAAGACCGTCCGATAACCGGGTGGCAGCGCAGGTGCCGGTAGGTGACAGCGCCGGTGTCAGTGCCGGCCGCGGCCCGCCCCGGCGCGCGGCCTCGGGGTCTCCAGCAGGGCCTCGGCGGCCTGTACGGCCTCGCGCCCCGGCAGCGCCCGGAACACCCACGTGCGGTAGGACCAGAAGCGGAACAGGGTCGCGACGCCGATGCCCAGGAACTTGAAGATGTTGCTCTGCAGCGGGGTGTCCCAGCCGAACCCGTACGTCGCGGTGTAGAGCACGCCGTTCTCGATGACCAGGCCGACCACGCTGAACAGCAGGAACAGCGTGAGTTCCCGGGTGCGGCCGCTCTTGTCGCGGTCGCGGTACGTGAAGTATCGGAACCCCACGTAGTTGAAGATGATGGCGACCACGGTCGCCAGCACGCTCGCCCGGACCACCTGGAGCTCGGCGGAGTAGCGCAGCAGGTTGAACACACCCATGTTGACCAGCAGGCCCAGGCCGCCGACGGCACCGAACTTGGCGACCTCGCGGGCGAGCTGCCGCAGCCGCGCGGAGAGTGCTGCCCGCTTGTACGACACAGCGCTCATGGTGATCGCTCAGCCCCTGTCGGTCGATTGCGTCAACCCAGCCACTCTAATCGCCGGGCGCCGGGTACGCCTGCGGGCCCGGACGGGCATGGCGAACGGTGTGGCGAACGGTGCGGGGAGGCCGCCACGAGGGCCATGGCACCGGGCGGAGCGGGGTGGTCCGCGGCGCCGGATACCCTGGTGGCGTGACGTTCCCGGTAGTCGGCATGGTCGGTGGCGGTCAGCTCGCCCGTATGACCCACGAGGCGGGCATCCCCCTCGGCATCAGATTCAAGCTCCTCAGTGACACCCCACAGGACTCGGCGGCCCAGGTGGTGAGCGAGGTCGTCATCGGCGACTATCGCGACCTGGACACGCTGCGTGCCTTCGCGCGCGGCTGCGACGTGATCACGTTCGATCACGAGCATGTACCCACCGAGCATCTGCGGGCCCTGGAGGCGGACGGCATTCCCGTCCGGCCTGGGCCCGACGCGTTGGTGCACGCCCAGGACAAGGGGGTGATGCGCGCCAAGCTCGACGACATCGGCGCTCCCTGCCCCCGCCACCGCATCGTGGCGGACCCCGCCGACGTGGCGGCGTTCGCGGCGGAGGGCGACGGCTTCCCCGTCATCCTGAAGACCGTGCGGGGCGGCTACGACGGCAAGGGCGTCTGGTTCGTACGCAGCGAGGAAGAGGCCGAGGCCCCCTTCCGGGCCGGTGTCCCGGTCCTCGCCGAGGAGAAGGTCGACTTCCGCCGCGAGCTCGCGGCGAATATCGTCCGCTCGCCGCACGGCCAGGCCGTCGCGTACCCCGTCGTCGAGTCCGTCCAGGTCGACGGCGTCTGCGACACCGTGATCGCCCCCGCGCCCGGCCTCTCCGACGAGCTGGCGGGCCGGGCCCAGCAGCTCGCCCTCAGGATCGCCCAGGAGCTGGGCGTGGTCGGCCACCTCGCGGTCGAGCTGTTCGAGACGACCGACGGCCGGATACTCGTCAACGAGCTGGCCATGCGCCCGCACAACTCCGGGCACTGGACCCAGGACGGCGCGGTCACCTCGCAGTTCGCCAACCATGTCCGGGCCATCCTCGACCTGCCGCTCGGCGACCCGCGTCCGCGCGCGACGTGGACGGTCATGGCGAACGTCCTCGGCGGCGACTACCCCGACATGTACGCGGCGTACCTGCACTGCATGGCCCGCGACCCGCAGCTCAAGATCCACATGTACGGCAAGGACGTGAAGCACGGCCGCAAGGTCGGCCACGTCAACACCTACGGCGACGACCTGGACGACGTGCTGGAGCGCGCCCGTCACGCAGCCGGCTACCTCAGAGGAACGATCACAGAATGAGCACCCCTCCTGCGTCGCCCGCATCGCCCCTCGTCGGCATCGTCATGGGCTCGGACTCCGACTGGCCCGTGATGGAAGCCGCGGCCCAGGCGCTCGGCGAGTTCGAGATCCCGTACGAGGTCGACGTCGTCTCCGCCCACCGCATGCCGCGCGAGATGATCGCGTACGGCGAGGAGGCCGCCGACCGCGGTCTGAAGGCGATCATCGCGGGCGCCGGCGGCGCGGCCCACCTGCCGGGCATGCTCGCCTCCGTCACCCCGCTCCCGGTGATCGGCGTACCCGTACCGCTGAAGTACCTCGACGGTATGGACTCGCTGCTGTCCATCGTGCAGATGCCGGCGGGCGTCCCGGTGGCCACGGTCTCCGTGGCCGGCGCGCGCAACGCGGGTCTGCTGGCGGCCCGCATCCTCGCGACCCAGGACGAGGACCTGCTCGCCCGGATGCGCGAGTTCCAGCAGGAGCTGAATGAGCAGGCGACCGAGAAGGGCCGGCGCCTGCGCTCCAAGGTCGAGAGCGCGGCGTCCTTCGGCTTCGGGAAGTGAGTCCGGCCATGGACCTCCCGGAGCACCAGGAGCAGGCGGCCGAGTCGGAGCAGGCGGGCCGGCCGGACCGCACGGACCACCTCGCCCGGGCCCGCGAACTGCTGGCCGAGCACCCCGTGGCCGACGGTCACAACGACCTCCCCTGGGCCCTGCGCCAGCAGGTCCGCTACGACCTCGCGCAGCGGGACCTCGCCGCCGACCAGTCGGCACACCTGCACACCGACATTCCGAGGCTGCGGGCCGGCGGCGTCGGCGCGCAGTTCTGGTCCGTGTACGTACGCTCCGACATGGCGGGCGACGAAGCGGTCAGCGCGACCCTCGAACAGATCGACGGCGTCGCCCAGCTGCTCGCCCGCTACCCCGCGGACCTGAGCCGGGCGCTGACCGCGGACGACATGGAGCAGGCGCGCCGGGACGGCCGGATCGCCTCCCTGATGGGCGCCGAGGGCGGCCACTCCATCAACAACTCGCTGGCCACGCTGCGCGCGCTGTACGCGCTCGGCGTCCGGTACATGACCCTCACGCACAACGACAACATCGACTGGGCGGACTCCGCGACGGACGTCCCGAAGGCCGGCGGTCTGACCCACTTCGGCCACGAGGTCGTACGGGAGATGAACCGCTGCGGCATGCTCGTCGACCTCTCGCACGTGGCCGAGACGACGATGCGCGACGCCATCGCCACCTCCACCGCGCCGGTGATCTTCTCCCACTCGTCCGCCCGCGCGATCTGCGACCACCCGCGCAACGTCCCGGACGACGTGCTGGGCCGGCTGCACGCCAACGGCGGAGTCGCGATGGCCACGTTCGTCCCGAAGTTCATCCTCCCGGCGGCGGTCGACTGGACCCGGGCGGCGGACGAGAACATGAAGGCCCACGGCCTCCACCACCTCGACACCACGCCGCAGGCGATGCAGGTCCACCGCGCCTTCGAGGCCGCGCACCCGCGTCCGGTCGCCACCGTGTCCACCGTCGCCGACCACCTCGACCACATGCGCGAGGCGGCCGGCATCGACCACATCGGCATCGGCGGCGACTTCGACGGCACGGCGTTCACCCCGGACGGCCTGAACGACGTGTCCGGCTACCCGAACCTGATCGCCGAGCTGCTGCGCCGCGGCTGGTCCTCGGCGGACCTGGCGAAGCTGACCTGGCAGAACGCGGTACGGGTACTGCGCGCGGCTGAGGACGTGGCCCGGGACATCCAGTCCCGCCGCGGCCCCTCGAACGCGCAGCTTTCCTGACGCCGGACGCCGGACGCCCAGGCCGTACGGCGGGTCA
Source organism: Streptomyces mabaensis (assembly GCF_053763515.1). Classification (NCBI taxonomy): domain Bacteria; kingdom Bacillati; phylum Actinomycetota; class Actinomycetes; order Kitasatosporales; family Streptomycetaceae; genus Streptomyces; species Streptomyces mabaensis. The sequence continues at coordinate 42,643 of NZ_JBSOPZ010000006.1, read as the reverse complement.
GCAGGCGCAGAGGCAGAACGGGTGCCCGGCCGGGTCGGCGTACACCCGCCAGGTACGCGTCCGGTCGGCCGTGTCCAGCGCCTGCGCGCCGAGCGCGAGTACCCGCGCCTCGGCCGCGTCGAGGTCCTCGACGGTGAGGTCGAGGTGGAACTGCTGCGAGGCGTCCGGCGCGGGCCAGCGCGGCGCGACGTACCCCGGTGCCTCCTGGAAGGCGAGCGGCGTCCCTTCGTACCCCTTCAGCTCCACCCACCCCTCGTCCGCGGTCTCGGCCTTGCCGCCGAGCAGTTCGGCGTAGAAGGCGGCGAGGGAGTGCGGGTCGGGACAGTCCAGGACGACGGTGCCCAGCTTGGCGACGGCCATGGTTTACCTCCTCGGAGAGTTACCGGTACTCCGGTGTAACCGGTAACCGTTACCTCATGCTGCCGCATTGCAGGTAACGTCGCAACCATGAATGAGAGAGCGCCCGCGCCGGGAGGCCTCGCGCTCGTGGAAGCGCTGGTGAACACGCTGAGCGTCGACACGGGCGAGGACCGCCTCGCCGAGACGTTCGCGCTCTCCGGGGAGGATCTCGCGCGGGCCGCGGAGCTGCGGGAGGCGCTACGGGCGGCCTGCCTCGCGCACGCCGGCCAGGACATGCCGCCGGCGGCGGCCGGGACCCTGACCCGGCTGCTGTCGCAGGCTCCGCTCGTCGTCACGGTGGACGAGGAGGGCGCGGCGGCCCTGGCCCCGGCGGCCGATCCGTCAGACCTGACCGCCCGTGTCGCGGCGGCCATCGCGACGGCCGTCGCGGACGGCACCTGGGCACGGCTGAAGGCGTGCGAGGCGGAGGACTGCCGCTGGGCCTACTACGACCGCAGCCCGGCGGGCCGCAGCCGCTGGTGCACGATGTCGGTCTGCGGAAGCCGGGCCAAGATGCGCAAGTACCGCGCGAAGCGCGCAGCGCCCCCGTAACCACGGGACGACGCCCTGCTGCTCGCCCACGCCAGTAAGCGGCGACCGGACCACCCCGCGCGTGAGCGCGCCGGAGCGAACGACGCGCGGGCGTGCCCCGGGCTCGCCGCGGGCCCTCCCCAAGGGCCCAGCGGCACGCGGACGGCGCCCGGCCGGGACGGTCGCCCGGCGGAGCGCGCCTTCGGCCGCATGGCTATGCCCGCGTCCGGCGGGGGGCCTTCAGCAGGCCGTACGGCTGCCCGCGGCCGCGGTGGGGGACGCCTTCGGCTGTACGGCTGCGCGCGCGTCTGGCGGGTGCGCCTTCGGCCTTGCGGCTACGCCCCGGTCCGGCGGAGAGTGCCGTCGGCTATGCGGCTGCGCCAGCGCCGGGCGGGTGCCTTCGGGCGCACTGCGCCCGCGTTCGGCGGGTGCGCCTTCGGCCGTACGGCTGCGCCCGCGTTCGGCGGGTGCGCCTTCGGCCGTACTGCTACGCCCGCGCCCGGCGGGGTACGGCTGTGCCGCGCCGGGCGGGGTGCGCCTGCGGCCGGACTGCGCCCGCGTTCGGCGGGGGACGCCTTCAGCAGGCCGTACGGCTGCGCCCGCGTTCGGCGGGGGACGCCTTCGGCCGTGCGGCTGTGCCCGCGCCGGGCCAAGTGCGGCTACGCCTTCGGGCGGCCCATCGCCCGGTACGTCCAGCCCGCCTCGCGCCAGCGCACCGCGTCCAGCGCGTTGCGGCCGTCCAGGATCAGCCGCTCCGCGACCACCTCGCCCAGCTCCGCCGGGTCCAGCTCGCGGAACTCGCGCCACTCCGTCAGGTGCAGCACCACATCCGCGCCCTTGGCCGCCTCCAGCGCCGTGTCCGCGTACCCCAGCGTGGGGAAGAGGCGCCGCGCGTTGTCCATGCCCTTCGGGTCGTACACCATCACCTGGCCGCCCTGGAGATGGATCTGCCCGGCGACGTTCAGCGCCGGCGAGTCCCGTACGTCGTCCGAGTCGGGCTTGAACGTCGCGCCCAGCACCGCCACCCGCTTGCCCAGGAAGCCGCCGCCGCCGAGCGCGTCGCGGGCGAGCTCGACCATGTGCCCGCGCCGGCGCATGTTGATCGAGTCGACCTCGCGCAGGAACGTCAGCGCCTGGTCCGCGCCCAGCTCACCCGCGCGTGCCATGAACGCGCGGATGTCCTTCGGCAGGCAGCCGCCTCCGAAGCCGATCCCGGCCCGCAGGAACTTCGAGCCGATGCGCTCGTCGTACCCGATCGCCTCGGCCAGCTTCGCCACGTCACCGTCCGCCGCCTCGCACACCTCGGCCATGGCGTTGATGAACGAGATCTTGGTGGCCAGGAACGAGTTCGCAGAGGTCTTCACCAGCTCTGCCGTGGGGAAGTCCGTCACCACGAACGGCGAACCCTCCCCGACCGGAGACGCGTACACCTCGCGCAGCAGCTTCTCGGCCCGCTCGCTCTCGACGCCCACCACGATCCGGTCCGGGTGCAGCGTGTCCTGTACGGCGAAGCCCTCGCGCAGGAACTCCGGGTTCCACGCCAGCTCGGCCCCCGCGCCCGCCGGAGCCAGCTCGGCCAGCCGCGCCGCGAGCCGGGCCGCGCTGCCGACCGGCACGGTCGACTTGCCCACGACCAGCGCCGCCCGCCGCAGCTGCGGCGCCAGCGACTCGAAGGCGGCGTCGACGTAACTCATGTCGCACGCGTACTCCCCCTGCTTCTGCGGGGTGTTCACGCACACGAAGTGCACGTCGCCGAACTCGCCGACCTCCTCCCACGACGTCGTGAAGCGCAGCCGCCCGCTCGATCCCTCGAACCCCTCGACGTGCTTGCGCAGCAGCTCCTCGAGCCCCGGCTCGTACATCGGGACCCGGCCGGCGGCGAGCATCTCGATCTTCTCGGGGACGACGTCCAGCCCGAGCACCTCGAAGCCCAGCTCGGCCATCGCCGCGGCGTGCGTGGCGCCGAGGTAGCCGGTGCCGATCACGGTGATCTTGAGGGCCATGTGGTGCTCCAGTGGGATGCGGTCAGGCGTGCGCGCCCGAGCATAGTCGGGCATTTTCCGGGGATCTCTCCCCGTGACTTCCGTCGCTGTCGCCAAACTCACGTAGGCGACGGCCGCCGGTCCGTCTAAAATTGGGTTACTTAACGGTAGTTAGCATTCTGGGGAGTGAGAAACCTTGGCGGGTTCGGAAGACTTCGACCTGTACCGCCCGGCCGAAGAGCACGACATGCTCCGCGAAACCGTCCGCTCCCTCGCCGAGGCGAAGATCGCACCGTTCGCCGCGGAGGTCGACGAACAGGGCCGCTTCCCGCAGGAGGCGCTGGACGCCCTCGTCTCCTCCGACCTGCACGCGGTGCACGTACCGGAGTCCTTTGGCGGCGCGGGCGCCGACGCCCTCGCGACCGTGATCGTCATCGAGGAGGTGGCCCGCGTCTGTGCGTCCTCCTCCCTGATCCCGGCCGTCAACAAGCTGGGCTCGCTGCCGGTGATCCTCTCCGGCTCCGAGGACCTCCAGAAGAGGTACCTGGCCCCGCTCGCGGCGGGCGACGCGATGTTCTCGTACTGCCTCTCCGAGCCGGACGCCGGCTCGGACGCGGCGGGCATGAGGACCAAGGCGGTCCGGGACGGCGACACTTACGTCCTCAACGGCGTGAAGCGCTGGATCACCAACGCGGGTGTCAGCGAGTACTACACGGTGATGGCCGTCACCGACCCCACCAAGCGCTCCAAGGGCATCAGCGCGTTCGTGGTCGAGAAGTCCGACGAGGGCGTCTCCTTCGGCGCCCCGGAGCGGAAGCTCGGCATCAAGGGCTCCCCGACCCGCGAGGTCTACCTCGACAACGTCCGGATCCCCGCCGACCGCATGATCGGCGAGGAGGGCACCGGCTTCGCCACGGCGATGAAGACCCTGGACCACACCCGCATCACCATCGCGGCCCAGGCCCTCGGCATCGCCCAGGGCGCGCTGGACTACGCCAAGGGCTACGTCCAGGAGCGCAAGCAGTTCGGCAAGCCGATCGCCGACTTCCAGGGCGTGCAGTTCATGCTCGCGGACATGGCGATGAAGCTGGAGGCGGCCCGCCAGCTCACCTACGCGGCGGCGGCCAAGTCGGAGCGCGGGGACGCGGACCTGACGTTCTTCGGCGCGGCCGCGAAGTGCTACGCCTCGGACGCGGCGATGGAGATCACCACGGACGCGGTCCAGCTCCTGGGCGGCTACGGCTACACGCGCGACTACCCGGTGGAGCGCATGATGCGCGACGCGAAAATCACGCAGATTTACGAGGGCACGAACCAGGTCCAGCGCATCGTGATGGCCAGGAACCTGCCGTAGCAGGACCTCCCCGCCTCGCTCGAACCGTACGGCCCCCGGCAGGCAAGCGCTGCCGGGGGCCGTTCGTACGCTGCTACTGCTCGGCCCAGATGACCTTGCCGCGCGACGTGTAGCGGGTTCCCCACCGCCGGGCCATCTGGGCGACGAGGAACAGGCCGCGTCCGCCTTCGTCGGTGGCGTCCGCCTGACGGAGGTGGGGGGAGGTGCTGCTGCCGTCGGAGACCTCGCAGATGAGCGTCCGGTCGCGCAGCAGCCGCACCCCGACCGGCTCCTTGCCGTAGCGGATGGCATTGGTGAGCAGCTCGCTGAGGATCAGTTCTGTGGTGAAGGCGGCCTCCTCCATGCCCCAGTCGGCCAGCTTCCGGACGGCCTCGGCGCGCAGGCGGGAGACGACGGCCGGATCGGAGGGGAGATCGTCCCAGCGGGCGATGGAGCGGGGGTCCATGGTGCGGGTGCGGACGGCGAGCAGGGTCACGTCGTCATCGCCGGGCCCGTCCGGCACCAGGGCGTCGGTCACGGCCTGGCAGGTGTGCTCGAGTGAGCCGCGTCCGGACCGGGCGAGGACGCCGTGCAGGTTCTGCAGTCCGGTACCCATGCCGCGTTTCCGGTCGCTGATGAGGCCGTCGGTGTAGAGGATGAGCCGGCTGTTCTCCGGCAGGACGAGTTCGGCGCTCTCGAAGGGGAAGCCACCCAGCCCGAGCGGTGGCCCCGCCGGCAGCTCGGGGCAGCTGACGGCGCCGCCGGGGTCGATGAGCGCGGGCGGAGGGTGCCCGGCCCGGGCGAGCGTGCAGCGGCCGGACGTCGGGTCGTAGACGGCGTACAGGCAGGTGGCCCCGATGACGCCGTCACCCCATTCGCCGCCCTCTTCCCGGTCGATTCGGTCGACCAGGGCGTCCAGGTGCGCCAGCAGCTCGTCCGGCTCCAGGTCGAAAGCCGCGAAGTTGTGCACCGCTGTGCGCAGGCGGCCCATGGTGGCCGCCGCATGAACGCCGCGACCGACGACGTCGCCGACGACGAGGGCGACGCGGGCCCCCGACAGCGGGATGACGTCGAACCAGTCCCCGCCCGCTCCGGCCTGCGCGGGCAGATAGCGATGGGCGACATCGAGGGCGTTCTGTCCGGGAAGGCCGCGGGGCAGCAGACTGCGCTGCAGTGTCAGGGCCATGGTGCGCTCACGGGTGTAGCGGCGCGCGTTGTCGATACTCACCGCGGCGCGGCCGGCGAGCTCCTCGGCCAGGAACACGTCGTCGTCCTCGAAGGCGGCCGAGGTTCCGGCGCGGTAGAAGCTCGCCACGCCCAGGACGGCTCCACGGGCCACCACGGGCGCGGCGATCAGGGACCGGACGCCCCGCTCGGTGAACGTGTCCGCGCGCACGGACTCCTGCGCCGACCACCCGGACGCGGTGGTCAGGTCCGCCACCAGTACCGCGCTCGCCCCGGGGGCCAGGCAGTTGGCCTGGGGCGTGGTGGCGGCCGGCGTGATCCGCTCACCCACGGGGAAGAATCCGCGGTCCTCCCCGATGCCGTGGGAGGCCGTACGACGCAGCGGCGCGCCGGCCGCGGCGGGCTCGCCTCCCTCGAGCACGGAGTCGTACAGGTCCACGCTCACGTGGTCGGCGAAGCGCGGGACGGTCACCTCGGCCAGTTCTCCGGCGGTACGGGTCACGTCCAGGGTGGTTCCGATGCGGACGCCTGCCTCGCTCAGCAGCTCCAGGCGCTGCCGCGCCACGACGGCGTACCTGCCCACGGCCGGCTCGCCGACGGCCAGCGGCCAGCGGTACGCGGGAGCCGCGGCACCCGCGCCCGCGCCCGCACCCGCGGGCGCCGCAGCCGCCGGAGGCCCCTGCGGGCCGACGGCCAGGTGCTCCTGCGGCGGGCCACCCGGGAGGAGCGCTTCGACGACGACTCCCTCGAACGGATCGCCCACCGGGCGGGCCACGAGTGTGACCACCCGGCCGTGGGAGAGGGCGACCTCGATGGCCGCTTTGCGGCCCGAGGCGATCAGGGGGGCGGCCATCTCCTGGAGGAGGAGATGGTCACAGCGGGCAAAGTGGCTGTCCGGCGGGGGAGTGGCGCCGAGGTACGAGCCCGTGACGGGTACGGCGGGCCTCCCCTCACGGTCCACGCGCACGTACGCCTCCAGCAGCGCGCGCTCACGCTCCGCGCTCTGCTCCAGCAGCCGTCGTTCGACAGCGAGGGCCGCGGTGCGCATGACCGCGTCCGCAGCCAGGCTGAAATCCGTGGAAGGACAGGAGAGGTCGAGGACTCCGACGATGCTCCCGCTGAGCGGGTGGCGTATCGGAACGGAGATGCAGCTCAGCCCATTCAGGAGCTCGGCGAAGTGCTCATGGCCGCGGACATGGGCGGGACGCCTTCCCGCCAGCGCGACGCCGACGCCGTTCGTGCCGGCGAACCGCTCGGCGAGAGTGAAACCAGGACCGCGCCGTTGGGCTTCGATGGAGCGAGCCAACTGCGGATGACCGGCCTCGCGGCGCAGTACAAAGCCCTGCGCGTCGGTGAGCGCCACGCTCGCCCACGTGCCGGCGATGCGGCCCTGCAGCCTGTCGAGCACGGGATCGGCCGCACGCAGGAGGGCATCGGCGTGGTCGAGATCCGCCTGGTAGGGGGGCTCCAGGTGATCAGGTGCGAGGCCCAGGGCCCGGCAGCGCTGCCACGAGGCGAGAACCGGACTTCGCACACCACCCGTGACCTGCTCGCCCGCCAGGAACCGCTCCCGGAGGCCCACGATGAACCTGCCGCCATCCCCGCCGTCGACCACTTGGATCACCTGCCTAGCGGCGCTCTTCCTGACTCCCGGGACGTCCGCAAGGACGAAAAAAGAGGACGAATGCTGCCACAAGGATACGTTCGGACCCTGCCTCTCACAGGGGTGGTGGTTTCCTGGCGGCCCGGGCAGCAGCTCCTCGTCACTGCGACTCGACGGTGACCTTCTCGTCGTTCTTGAGCTGCTGCACCAGCTGCTGCACCTTGGCCTTGTCCCAGACCAGGTTGCCGTTCCTGGTGCCCGAGACCGGCATGTTCATGGACTTGCCGTCGCCGCCCGTGACGCCCTTCATCGCGAAGAACATCTGGCCCAGGTCGAACAGGCTCATGTCCTTGTCGACGATGAGCGTGTCCAGGCCGGCGCCCATGGTCGGGTAGAGCTTGAAGGGGTTCAGGATCGTGCCCGGCGTCGCCGTCTGGCTCGCCAGGGCGGCCAGGAACTTCTGCTGGTTCTTCGTGCGGTCCAGGTCGCTGCCCTCGAACGCGTAGCGGGTCCGGACGAAGGCCAGGGACTGCTCGCCGTCGAGGGTCTGCCTGCCGGCCTGGAAGTCGGCGCCGGAGTTCTTGTCCTTGAACGCCTTGGGGATGTCCATCTCCACGCCGCCCATCGCGTCCACGATGTTGGCGAAGCCGGCGAACCCGATCTCGACGTAGTGGTCGATGCGCAGGCCGGTGTTGTGCTCGACGGTACGGACGAGGAGCTCGGGGCCGTCCTCCGAGTACGCCGCGTTCAGCTTGACCTGCCGGCCCTGCGCGGGGAACAGCTTCCCGGAGTCCGAGCCGCGGAAGGACGGTATTTCCACGTTCGAGTCACGCGGCAGCGATATCAGGGTCGGCCCGTTGCTGCCGTCGTGGAGGATCATCATCGAGTCGGTGCGCTTGCCCTCGGCGGAGCCCGTCCGGAGTCTCTTCTTGTCCTCGTCGGACATGCCCTCGCGGCTGTCGGACCCCACGATCAGGTAGTTCGTGCCGTCGCCCTCGCCCGGCCGCTCGATGACCTTGGAGAGATCCACCTCACGCTTGAGCTTGGAGTCGGCCCAGAAGTACGTACCGACGGAGACCGCGAGCAGCACGACGAGCAGCGTCGTCGCGCCCACCTTGATGCGGCGGCGCCAGTCGGGCGCGGCCTGGGCGGTGCGCGGCGGGCGGCCGCCGCCGGCGCGGTTGCCGCCGCCGTAAACCTGGCCCTGGCTGTAGCCGCCGCCGTCGCCGTCGTAGTAGTCGTCGTACCCCTGCGACTGCTGCGGCGGGACGCCCGGCACCGGCGGTGCGGCGGACGGCCCGGGCGCGGGCCTGCGCTGAACGTGCCGCATGGACCGGGCGCCCTCCGGCCGCGCGCTCGCGCTGCCGCGGCCGTACCCGTCGCTGCGGTTGTCGGTCCATCCGTCGGGCCAGTCATTCATGCGGACAAGGATGCATGCCGCGCCGTGCCCTCTGACAGGGCGGGTGGGAATTAGGGGCCGGGCTGTTGCAGAGATGATGCAATCCGGGCGGACTTAAGGTGGTGACCATGACAGATCTTCCCGGTAAGCCCACCTCAGCTTCACGTACCACCCTGTCGCACATCATGACCGGCAGTGACACCAACCTCCTCGGTACGGTGCACGGCGGCGTGATCATGAAGCTGGTGGACGACGCCGCGGGCGCGGTGGCCGGGCGGCATTCCGGTGGCCCCGCGGTCACCGCGTCCATGGACGAGATGGTGTTTCTGGAGCCGGTCAGGGTCGGTGACCTGGTTCATGTGAAGGCGCAGGTCAACTGGACCGGCCGGTCCTCGATGGAGGTCGGCGTCCGGGTCCTGGCGGAGCGCTGGAACGAGTCCACGCCGGCCACACAGGTCGGCACCGCGTACCTGGTGTTCGCCGCGGTCGACGCGGACGGCAAGCCACGGACCGTACCGCCGGTGGTCCCGGAGACCGAGCGCGACGAGCGGCGCTACCAGGAGGCGCAGATCCGGCGTACGCACCGGCTCGCCCGGCGGCGGGCGATCAAGGAGCTGCGGGAGAAGCGGTCCGCCGAGGGCTTCGACGACTGAGCGGCCCCTGCGGTTGGGCAGCCCCGGCGTTTGAGCTGCCCTGACGGCGGCCCCGCGCCCCGACGCCCTACGGGCAGATGACCTGGTCGCCCGTGACGACCCCGAACTCGCCCTCGTACGCATCGTCGGCCCGCACCGGCGTGACCTTCGTGAAATCCGTTCCGGCCGTCACCCGCAGCGTCGGCCCCAGCCCCTTCACCGGGCGCAGCTGCGCCCCCGGCAGCGCGACGGCCAGCGACCGCGCCGAGCGGTTCCAGCGCGGGTCATACGACACGACCGTGCGCCGCACATCCTGGCGCGCGGCGTTGCCGGGCGTGCCGGTGGTGTTGAAGCCGGTGGCCTTCAGGGCCCGGTCGATGCGGCCGCCGAGGCCGTCGACGGCCGTGCCGTTCTCGATGTGTACACGGATCTGCCGCGGCGGGACGTCGACGGGTGCCGCCGGCTGCCGCTGCGGCCGGTGCGGGGCGAGCGGCCGGTCGTCGCGCAGCGCGCTGAAGAGTCGCGTCGCCTTCTCCTCGTCCCATTTGATGGTCGAGCCGATGCCCTTGACCGGATACGAGGCATCACCGACCGGTACGGACGTGAACTCCGACGACGACGGACTGAAGCCGCGCATCGCCTGCCCCAGGGCGAGCATCTGCTGCATGCCGAAGTCCTCGTCGGCGCGGACCGAGCCGAGCACGGTGGCGGAGACCTGCCGGAACTTCACCGGGTTGAACAGGACTCCGGTGCTGGTCACGCGGGAGATGAGCGCGGCGAGGAAGCGCTGCTGGCGCTGCATGCGGCCGAGGTCGGCGGCGCCGTCGATGTGCCGGGAGCGGACGTACTGCAGAGCCTGGCCGCCGGTCAGCTGGTGGTTGCCGGCGGGCAGGCTCAGCCCGGTGTACGCGTCCTTCATCGGCCGGACCGTGCAGATCTCCACCCCGCCGACCGCGTCGACGGTCTTCATGAAGCTGGTGAAGTCGATCTCCAGATAGTGGTCGATCTTCACCTTGGTCATGTGCTCGACCGTGCGCACCGTCAGCGTGGGCCCGCCCTCCGCGTACGCGGCGTTGAGCCGCACCGGATGGGCCTCGTGCTGCTTGCCGCTGGTCAGATCGGTGTGCGCGGGCACCTCCGCGTAGCTGTCCCGGGGCAGGCTCACGATGCTCGCGCGCTCCCGGTCCTCCGAGATGTGCACCAGCATGACGGTGTCGGTGCAGTGGCAGGGCGCGCCCCCGAGCCGGTACTGCTTCTTCTCCGCTTCCGTGATCTTGTCCCGGGCGTCGGTCCCCACGAGCAGTACGTTCATGCCGTGGCCGGCCTCGGGCCGGTTCTTCATGTCCTTGAAGGGGTCGACCCGCTCGATTCCCGTGTCCAGCCCGGTCATCACCGCGTGCCCGATCGCCCCGGATCCCAGCACCACGACGGAGAGTGTCGTCGCCATCCGCATGCCCCACCGCGGCCCCTCGCGGCGCCTGCGTGGCCCCCGCCGTGGAGCGTTCCGGTGCGGGTGGGGCTGCCGGGAGCCGGGGGAGCGGTGCGGCTGGGGCACGTGGGACACCTCCGCTGGCGGCAAGGGGGGACCGTGAGCACGGTAGGCCCATACGATCTGCGACAGCGGGTGGCGCCCGGTCGGCGCGCGACCGTGTCCCCCGTTCGCGGTAACGTGAACCCGCTACCGCTGTCTCCCGGGGCTGTGACATCAGCGGCTCACGCCGCGGGCCCCCGGACCCCCGAAGGACCACATGCCCCAGCACCCCGCAGTTTCGGTGATCATGCCGGTGCTCAACGAGGAACGCCACCTGAGGAGCTCCGTCCAGCACATCCTGGAGCAGGAGTACGAGGGCGAGATGGAGGTGGTGATCGCGCTCGGGCCGTCCACGGACCGCACCGACGAGATCGCCGCCGAGCTGGTGCGCGAGACGGCCGCCCACGGGCGGGCCCGCGTCCACACCGTCCCGAACCCGACCGGCCGTACCCCGGCCGCGCTCAACGCCGCCATCAAGGCGTCCCGGCACCCGGTCGTGGTGCGGGTCGACGGGCACGGCATGCTCTCGCCGGACTACATCGCGACCGCCGTGAGGCTGCTGGAGGAGACCGGCGCGCAGAACGTCGGCGGCATCATGCACGCCGAGGGCGAGAACGACTGGGAGCACGCGGTCGCCGCCGCGATGACCTCGAAGATCGGCGTCGGCAACGCGGCCTTCCACACGGGCGGCCAGGCCGGTCCCGCGGACACCGTGTATCTGGGTGTCTTCCGCCGCGAGGCGCTGGAGCAGCAGGGCGGGTACAACGAGGAGTTCATCCGCGCCCAGGACTGGGAGCTGAACTTCCGCATCCGCGAGGCCGGCGGGCTGATCTGGTTCTCGCCGGAGCTGAAGGTCCAGTACCGGCCGCGCCCGAGCGTCAGGGCGCTCGCGAAGCAGTACAAGGACTACGGCCGTTGGCGCCATGTCGTCGCCCGTTACCACTCCGGCTCGATCAACCTGCGTTACCTCGCGCCGCCGACGGCGGTCTGCGCGATCGCCGCAGGCGCGCTGCTGGGTGCGACCGTCACTCCGTGGGGCTTCGTCGTCCCGGCCGGCTACCTCGCCGCGATCGTGGCCGGGTCGGTCCCGGCGGGCAAGGGCCTGCCGCTGAAGGCGCGGGCGCGGATCCCGGTGGCCCTGGCCACCATGCACATGTCGTGGGGGTACGGCTTCCTGACCAGCCCCCGCGCGCTGGCGCGGAAGGTCATCGCGAGCCGCCGCCCGGCGGTCCGGCCGGCCGCTGCCGGCTCGACGACGACGTAGCGCCGCACGTACCCGCAGCACGCCCTAAGGGGCCCCGCGTGCGGGGCCCCTTAGGGCCTGTCCGGCGGATCTTGGCCGGGGCCACGACGCTCCCCCAGCTACCGCTGGGAGGTGCCCCCAGGCACGGCACCTCGCCGCGTTGCCGAAATGCCCGAATAGCTCCGCTATTAGGGCACTCCGGCGCCTTGCGATGCAGCTCCGCATCGAAGGGCCGGGAAAAGAGCGGAGACGGAGCGAAGCGCAGTGCACCAGACGCCGCGTCCTATCCGGCCCTGATCCGCCGGACAGGCCCTAGCCGTACGTCATGTCGTGCTGCTCGTGCTCGCTACCAGCTGAAGTTCTTGTCGACCTGCATGCACTTCTTGTCCTCACCGTTGAGCGCGCGGGCCGTCGCGGGTGCCTTGCCGTCGTCGGTGGCCGACGGCTTGGGGAACGTGTTCCCCGTACGCCAGTCCGCGCCCACGGTCAGCGTGACGCCCGACACGTCGGTCGACCGCTGCACCGCGGTGAGCGGCAGCCCGAGGACCTTGGCGACCGCCTGGGCGTCGCCCTCCAGGTCACTGCTGGGGAAGCGGATCACGGTCTTGTCCTCGGCCGCGTACTGGGTGTCGGCCTTGGCCGCGGTGAAGCCCTTACCGGTGAGCACGTCCTTCACCGCGCCCGCCCGGCCCTTCTGGCGGGCCTGAGTGCCGTCCGTACCGCTGGTGCCGTTGCGTACGAGTACGGCGATCTCGCCCACGGGGGCGGCCGGGTCCTTGGACGCGGGTGCGGCGGGCTTCTTCTTGGCGGGGGCCTTGCCGTCCAGCGGGATGTCGTCGCGGACCATCTGGAACAGCTTTTCCGCGTCGCCCGGCTTGGGTTCGACCCGGTTGCGGTCCGACGGGGACGGGATCCAGGGCATGGTGGTCATGGTGATGCGTTCCGTGGGGACCTTCTTGAGCTCCATGCTCAGGTCGAACAGCTTGTCGATCTTGTTGAGGCCTTCGTCGACGACCATCGCCCTGATCGCCGCCTGGGCGAGGCTGTTCAGCTTGGTGGGGTTGCTGAGCTTGGCGTTCTCGCGGAACTGACGGGCCATCGAGTTCATGTACATGTGCTGCCCGTGGGTACGGGCGAGGTCGGTGCCGTCCTCGAAGCCGTACCGGGTCCGCAGCCACTGCAGTGCCTGCTCGCCCTGGATGTTGGTGGTGCCCGCCTTCAGCTTCAGCCCGGAGCCGCGCCCCTGGCTGTCACGGGAGTGGATGTTGTCGGTGACGCAGACGGGAACGCCGCCTATGGCGTCGGCCATCGAGACCACACCGGCGAAGTCGATCATCATGAAGTGGTCGATCGGAATTCCGGTCAGCTCGTGCCAGGCGGCCACCGTGCAGCCGGGCCCGCCCCGGCCGAGAGACTCGTTGGTGATCCGCCGGCCAACGGTGGCCGGGTAGACCTTGCCGGTCTTCCGGTCGGTGCACTTGGGCATCTTGATCAGGGTGTCGCGCGGCATGCTGATCACGGAGATGTTGCTGCGGTCCGCGGAGACGTGCAGCAGCATCTGGACGTCCGCGAGCGGAGGGCCGCCGAAGGTCTCCCGGGCGCCGCCCAGGTCCTGGTTCGCCTTGGTGTCACGGGCGTCGGAGCCGATGAGCAGGATGTTCAGCGGAGTCTGGCCGAAGGCGTTGGGCCTGGACCTGCCCATGTCCTTGTCGCCGAGGTTCAGGTCATCCGTCTGGATGCTGTTGTTGAGATGGCGGTAGTACAGGTATCCGGCGGCGGCCGTCCCGAGTATGAGCAGCGAGAGTACGGCCGCGGCCCAGCGAAGTATGCGCGATCTGCCGCGACGCCGCCGCCGCGCGACCTGCTGCCTCCGGCCGCCCCCCGCGGCCGCGGAGGCTCTTTCCGGGTCTCCGCCCTCGCGGATGCCTTCGTCCCGGCCGGCGTCGTGGGCCTGCTCCCCGCGCGGGGGCGCCCCCTCCCTCTGCACGCTGCTCTGCGTCACTTGTTTCCCCCTGATATCAAGCTTTGTGTCAGTTGTGCTGGGTCCGCCGGGCCGGCGTCACTTGGAGCACACCGCCTTGTCGGCCTGGACCTGCTGAATGTCCTTGGGCGCCTTCGACGGGCCGCTGATCGGGATGCCCGCGCCCTCGAAGTCCTCGCCCAGCGTGAGTGTCATGGGCGTGGTCGAGGCGACTTCCGTGCTGCCGGGCTTCAGCGCAGAGCCGGCCAGGCCCATCATGTCGGCGAGGGCGCGCGCCTGGTCGGCCTGGTTCGGTGCGTACTCCAGCGTGGTCTTCTTCAGCTTCGCGGGGGCGTTGCCCAGGTTGCTGGACTTGAGTACGCCCTGTTCGTTCTGCAGCCAGGTGAGCGTGGTCTGCGCGGAGAAGGGCGGGCCGCCGCCGTTGTACACGTCGACCCGTACGTCGGCGGGTTCGGCGCGATCCCCCTTGAGCAGCGCGTCCTGCTTGCTCTTGGCCGCCTTCTCCTTCTTCTTCACCTCGGTCAGCGAGGTGTCGGAGCGCATCATCGCGAGCAGCGGTTCGGCCTTGCTCTTGTTGACGACGACCGTCGCCTTGACCGTCTCGGCCGGGTTGTCGATCACCGGCAGTGTGGTGAAGGTGACGTTCTTGGGGTCGACCTTGGCGAGTTCCTGGGCCAGCCCGGCGAGCTCCTTGATGCCCCCTATGGTGTCGTCGACCGTCAGCGCCTTGGTGCCGGCCTCCGCCAGGTCCATCAGCTTCCCGGGGCTGGTGAGGGTGTCCTCCGACTTCATCTTGCGGATGAGCGAGCTCAGGAACTGCTGCTGGGTCTGGATCCGGTCGAGGTCGCTCTCGTTGCCGAAGCTGTGCCGGGTGCGTACGAAGGCGAGGGCCTGCTCGCCCGCGATGGTGTGCGTGCCCTTGGTCAGCTTCAGCTTGGAGTCCGGGTCGTTGACGTCCTTGGCGACACAGACCTCGACCCCGCCGACCGCGGTGGTCAGCGTCTTGATGGCGTTGAAGTCGGCCATCATGAAGTTGTCGACCGTGAGTCCGGTGAGTTCCTTGACCGTCCGCATGGTGCAGCCCGGGTCGCGGCCCGACTGACCGAGGCTGGTGTTGAAGCGCACGCCGCGCTCGCCGGGGACGACCTTCTCGCTGCCGTCCTCCTGCCGGGTCGGGCAGTCCGGGATGTCGGTGATCAGGTCGCGGGGGATGGAGAGCGCGGTCGCGTTCGTCCGGTCCTTGGAGACGTGGAAGAGGATCGTGGTGTCGGCGTGGCCGGGGCTGTTCTTGTCGCCGTAGCCGTCATTGCCGCTGCCGGTCCGCTTGTCGGTGCCGATGAGCAGGATGTTGACGGCCTCGTCCTTCTTGTAGCCGCCGCTGCCCGCGTTGCCGATACCGATCGTGTTGATGTTGCCGTCGAGGTGCTTGTAGTAGAGGTACAGCCCCAGGGAGCTGCCCACCAGTACGAACGCCATGGCGCCACCGGTGATCAGCAGCGCTTTCTTCTTGCGCGACTTCTCCTGCCTGCGCCTGCGGCTCGGCCGGCTTCCCGGCGGCGGCCCGTCACCACGGCGGGGCCCCGGCACCGTGCGCCGCGGCGGCGTCGTGGTCCTGCCGCGCGGGACCGCCTCTCCGGAGCCCGAGCCCGAGGTGGTTCTGCCGGAGGGGGCGGCGGGGGCGGAGGGTGCTCTGCGAGGCCGCGCGACGGACGGCTGCCCTGCGGAGCGGTCCGGTCGCAGTTCGTAATTGCCGGTGTCGGGGTTGAGCACCCACTGGTCTGCGGGGTCGATTTCGTCCGCCCGCCCACGGCCTTGCGCATCCACGGTTGTTTGAGTCCTCCGTCGGGTGCCACGCGAAACGCCTCCCCCCAGGCGCTCGGTCTTACGGTCCGGCAGTGCACGGCCTCAGGGCCGGGTTCGCCGGATCGCTCACACTATCCGCCCAGTTCAGCGTCCAGCCATGCTGGTGACAAATTCCACTCCCCTACAACCGGGCAATCCGCCCAATCCGCTACCGGCAGGTACCGGCCGCCGCCGTGGTGCCCCTGAAAGTGGGCGCCGGACTCGCTGAACGAGTGGCCTCGCCGCTCGGTTCCTCGGTGAAATCCCCGTTGCCCTCTGCCTCTTCCTCCTCGTCGGTGCCGGACGGGGCCACGTTCAGCGGATGGTCCAGGCGCAGATGCTTGAAGAGGCGCGTCGCCGCCGGTTCCTTGAGTTCGTCCCGGTTCGGATCGTTACGGTACGACTGGCGAGGGACCGTAAGGAACTGCACCTTTTCGGTGGGGATGTCGCGCATGCCGCGTACGAGCCCGTACAGATCGCGCAGGCTGTCCAGGCCGGGGTCGGTCGTGATCGACGAGGTCGCGGCGTCCAGGACCGGATAGAGCTTGGTCGGATTGAGCAGCACGCCGTTGCTCTGAACCTTCTTGACGAGCGAGCCGAGGAACTGCTGCTGGCGGTCCATCCGTTCGGTGTCGCTGCCGTCACCGAGGCTCTTGCGGGCGCGGACGAACCCCAGGGCCTGCTCGCCGCGCAGGGTGTGCCGGCCGGCGGCCAGCCTGAGGTGCGCGTCCTTGTCGTTGATCGGTTTCCGGAGGCAGATCTCGACGCCGTCGACCGCGTCGACCATCTTCTTGAAGCCGCGGAAGTCGATCACCATGTGGTGGTCGACGCGGATGCCGGTGAGCCGTTCGACCGTACGGATGGTGCAGGCCGCACCGCCGTACTCGAACGACCAGTTGAACTGGGCGAACCGCTCCCGGGAGCGGGTCCCGTCCGGCTGCCGGCAGCTGGGGATCTCCACCATCAGGTCGCGCGGGATCGAGACGGCCGTCGCGCTCTGCCGGTTCGAGGCCAGGTGCAGCAGGATCGTGGTGTCCGAGTGCTGGGTGCCGATGTCGCGGCCGTACTTGGCGTTGCCCTTGCCGGCGCGGGTGTCGGAGCCGATGAGCAGGATGTTCTGCGCCCCGCGCACGGCGAGCGCGGGGCGCTCCTTCTCGTACCTCTCCAACTCCGCGGCGGCGTCGGTGTCGGTCCTGATGTTGTCGTCGAGCTCGCGGTACAGCCACCAGGCGACTCCGGCCCCGGCGAGGACGACGAGGGCGGTGGCGAGGGCGGCCCAACGCAGCAGGTAACGCCTGCGGTTGGCCTGGGCGGAAGTGACCGCGTCGGGCGGCTCGTCCCCGGGACCGGCCGGGTGGTCCCGTTCGGGGGGCGTGCCAGCGCTGTCGGTCACGTCTGCGTCCATCCCTCAAGGAGTCGGCGGCGCACCGGCCGCCTGTTCGCAGGGGTGGACAGCCGGAAGTCGCGGTTGGTTGTGCCTACCGTCGATCATGTACGGGTATCGCCGCTCAGGCCCGCACGCTCGGCAGCCGGTGCGCCCAGAAGGGTGGACTTCGACACCCCTAGAGCACCGTGCCGGTGACCCGCTCGCTCTCGACGCGCTTCTCGAGCCCGCCCTCCGGAAGTTGGCCGAGATTGCGGCACAGCACCACCGACCCGCCGGCCGCCAGCGGCGCGAACAGCCCCGCCGAGAGCCCCTCCCAGCTGTCGTACGCCAGGCCCGACAGCAGCCGGGAGCCGGGGCCGAGGCCCTGCGCCGCCGCGTCGGCGCGGGCGGTCTCGACCACCTGTGCGCCGGTGAGTTGCTCCCCCTGGACGGACAGCGCCACCGCGTCCGGGTCGACCGACGCGTACGGCGCGAAGCGGTCGCCCTGCGCCGGTACCTCGACCGCGTAGTCCATGAAACCGGCCGGTGGCTGCGGGAAGCGGCCGCCCAGGGGGCGCAGGGCGAGCGCCACGCGCTCACCGCCGCAGGCGCGCGCCTCCTCCAGGGCGTCGGGGCCGCTGACGACCAGATCGGCCTGCGCGGGGAAACCGCCCACGTCGGCGACCACGCCCACCGAGGAGCAGGCGAGCAGCCAGACGGCGGTCTGCCAGTGCGCGGGCAGCAGCAGCGCCAGCCGGTCGCCCGGCTCGGCGCCGAGGTCTCCCTGGAGCAGGTTGGCGGTCTTGGCCACCCAATTGGAGAAGGTGGCCACGGACAGTTCGACGCGCTCGCCCGTCGCGTCGTCGTAGAAGGTGACGAGCGGGCGGGCGGGATCCGCGGCGAGCGCGGATCGCAGCAGGTCGGCGGGGGTGCGATCAGTGGCGTTCACCCGCGCAAGGGTACGCGGGCGGGCCGCGCGCGGTCGGCCGTACGGGGGAGCGGCGAGGCGGCCCGGGCCGATGGACCGTCAACTCTCCAATGGACAGGTTTGTCTGATTATGTACAGCATCGGATACATGCGTGGATTCCTTGCTTCCTCGATCGGCGTCGCGTGTTCCGCCGCACTGGCACTCCCGCTCGCCCCCCAGCCCTTAGACCCCCTGGCCGCGGTCCCCGCGGCCGCCGCCGAAGCGGCGGTGCCCGGCTCCACCCAGTCCCTGCCCCTGGCACCACTCGGCCCCGCGGCCGACCGGACCGGGGGTGGCTCCGGTGCCGCGAGGCAGGGTCTGCCGGCGCGTGCCGTACGGACGTTCTCACTGGTCGGGGTCGTCTGGGACGACGCGAGCGCGGAACTGCGCGGCAGTGTGCAGGTACGCACCCGGGCCACCGGCACCACCGTCTGGTCCGGCTGGCAGCACCTGGAGACGCACAACCACGACCACGCGGCCGACCCCCGGACGGGCGAAGGCACCTCGGACCGGGTGCGGGGCAGCACGGCCCCGCTGTGGGTCGGCCGCTCCGACGGCATCGAGGTACGCGTCCGGGCGGACGCCGCCGTCGCGGGGGCCGGGTCGGACCGTAGCGCCGCACCCGCGCCCCTCCCCCCGGGGATGAGGGTCGAGCTCGTCGACCCGGGCGACACCGAGCCGCTGAGTGGTGCTCAGGCCGACGTCCCGGGCTACCCGGGCCTCACCGCGGAGGCCGCCGCCAGCTCCGCCGCCAACGCCTCGCTCGCCCCCATCGGCGCCGACGAGATCCCGGCGCGCGGCAAGGCGGAGTCGCAGGCCGACGTGCACCTCGCGGGCGACGCCGCAGCCGCGGCGGCCCGCCCGTACATCGGACCCCGTCCGCGCATCGTCACGCGCAAGGGCTGGGGCGCCGACGAGAAGCTCAGGCAGCGGGACTTCGTCTACACCAAGAAGGTGAAGGCGGCCTTCGTGCACCACAGCGCGTCGGGCAACAACTACCCGTGCTCGCAGGCTTCCTCGGTCCTTCGCAGTATCTACCGCTACCACGTCAAGAGCAGTGGCTGGCGCGACATCGGCTACAACTTCGCCGTCGACAAGTGCGGAAACATCTACGAAGGGAGGGCGGGAGGCGTGGCCAAGCCGGTCCTCGGAGCACACACTCTCGGTTTCAACAGCAACAGCATGGGCATCGCCGTCCTCGGCAGCTTCGGCGACACGGCCCCGCCCAAGGCGGCCGTGGACGCCGTGGCCCGCCTGACCGCCTGGAAGCTCGGCCTGCACGCGGCCAACCCGCTCGGCAAGACGACCCTCACGTCGGGCGGCGGGAACCTCTACAAGAAGGGCCGGAAAGTCAGACTCAACGTCATCTCCGGGCACCGGGACGGATTCGTCACCGAATGCCCCGGAACCCGCCTCTACAAGAAGCTCGGCAAGGCCCGGACCGCGTCTGCCGAGTACCAGGGCAGATGACCGGGACGCTTTGCATACACTGGCCGCCCACCCGGGCCGGCCCCAGCAGGAAGCAGAGATGACAAGGTGACTCAAGCGCCAGAAGCGATCCTCCTGGTAGGCGGCAAAGGCACACGGCTGCGCCCGCTCACGGTGAACACCCCCAAACCGATGGTCCCGGCGGCCGGTGTGCCCTTCCTCACCCACCAACTGGCTCGCGCACGGGCGGCGGGCGTCGAGCACATCGTGCTCGCCACCTCCTATCTGGCGGAGGTCTTCGAGCCGCACTTCGGTGACGGGTCCTCACTCGGGCTGCACCTGGAGTACGTCACCGAGGACGAGCCGCTCGGCACCGGGGGCGCCATCCGCAACGTCGCCTCCCGGCTGCACTCCGGACCCGACGACCCGGTCCTCATCTTCAACGGCGACATCCTCACGGGCCTCGACATCCGCGGACTCGTCTCCACCCACCAGTCCTCCGGCGCCGATGTCTCCCTCCACCTGACCCGGGTCGAGGACCCTCGCGCCTTCGGCCTGGTGCCGACCGACTCCACCGGCCGGGTCACGGCGTTCCTGGAGAAGCCGCAGACTCCCGAGGAGATCGTCACCGACCAGATCAACGCGGGCGCGTACGTCTTCCGCCGCTCCGTCATCGACGCCATCCCGGCCGGCCGGCCCGTCTCCGTCGAGCGCGAGACGTTTCCCGGCCTTCTCGACTCCGGCGCCCATCTCCAGGGCATGGTCGACTCCACCTACTGGCTGGACCTGGGCACCCCGCAGGCCTTCGTCCGTGGCTCCGCCGACCTCGTCATGGGCCGCGCCCCGTCGCCGGCCGTCCCCGGCCGGTGCGGCGACCGGCTCGTCCTGGGCGGCGCGAGCGTCGCACCGGACGCCAAGCTCACCGGCGGTACGGTCATCGGCGCCGGCGCGGAGATCGGCGCGGGTGCCCGGATCGACGGCAGTACGGTCCTGGCCGGCGCGGTCGTCGAGCCCGGGGCGGAGGTGTCCGGCTCGCTGATCGGCGCGGGCGCCCGTATCGGAGCCCGTACGGTCCTGTCCGGCGCGGTCATCGGCGACGGCGCGGTGGTGGGGGCCGACAACGAGTTCCGCGACGGCGTCCGCGTCTGGTGCGACGCCGTTCTCCCCGCGGGTGCGGTGCGGTTCTCCTCCGACCAGTAGCCTCTTCAGGGTGGCAGGACGCTTCGTACCTCAGCAGCGCGTGACCCGCACCGGTGTACGGGGCGGGCACGTCGCCGTCCGCGCCGGGGTTCCGGCGCCCGCGCGGCCGGCCGCCGCCCTGTCCCGGCGCTGGACCCCGCCGGGCCCCCTCGACCTCGGGCTGGTCCTCGGCCCGCTGCGGCGGGGACCGGGCGACCCCACGTTCCGTACGACTCCGGACGGCTCGGTCTGGCGGGCGAGCCGTACCCCCGCCGGCCCGGGCACGCTCCGGGTCGCGGCGCGGGACGGGGCCGTGGCCGCCGAGGCCTGGGGCCCCGGGGCGCAGTGGCTGCTGGACGGTCTGCCCGCGCTGCTGGGCGAGTCCGACGATCCGTCGGCGTTCGCCCCCCGGCACCTCCTGGTCGCCGAGTCGCACCGCCGCCGGCCGGGCCTGCGGCTGTGCCGCACCGGCCTGGTGCTGGAGTCGCTGATCCCCTCGATCCTTGAGCAGAAGGTCACCACGGACGAGGCGTACCGTGCCTGGCGCCTGCTGGTCCGTTCGTACGGCGACCCGGCTCCCGGCCCGGCGCCCGAGCGGATGTACGCCATGCCGGACGCCCGCACCTGGGCGATGATCCCCTCGTGGGAGTGGCACCGCGCGGGCGTGGACCACAAGCGCTCGGCGACGGTCATGCGCGCGGTCCGGGTCGCCCGGCGACTGGAGGAGGCCGCGGCCATGGCCCCCGAGGCGGCGGCGGCCCGGCTGGAGCTGATCCCCGGCATCGGGCCCTGGACCTCGGCCGAGACGGTCCAGCGCTCCAACGGCGCCCCCGACGCCGTCACGGTCGGCGACGTCCACCTCCCCGGCATCGTCGGCCATGCCCTGGCGGGCGAACGGGACGCGGACGACGACAGGATGCTGGAACTGCTCGCCCCCTACGCGGGCCAGCGTCACCGCGCGGCCCGCCTGATCTTGCTGAGCGGCCGCACCCCGGCGCGCCGGAAGCCGAAGATGCCCCGCTGGGACATCGCGAAGCTCTGAAGGTCGGCGGCGACCAGCCTGCGCGCCATGCCACTTCACGACGTGCTGGCGGCCCGGCTGGCCGAGCCCGGCTCCTGGCCCGCCTGAGAACTCCTCGGTGGGCGGGCGGCACGCCTACCGCACTGCGATGAAGTCCCCCGGCTCCCGGCCCGGCCGGTCCTTCGGCGGGGCCGCCGGGTGGCCCACGGCCACCGCTCCCATCGGGTCCCAGCCGGCCGGGAGGTCCAGGACGTCCCGTACGACATCGCGGCAGAACATCGTGGACGAGACCCACGCCGAGCCGAGCCGCTCGCCGGCCAGCGCCACCAGGAAGTTCTGGACGCCCGCTCCCGCCGCGACCACGAACATCTCGCGCTCGGCCGCGTTGCGCCGGTCGTCGCGGTAGGTGTGCGAGCCGTCCATGACCAGGCACGGGACGGCCAAGTAGGGCGCCCGGCGCAGCACTTCGCCGCGGCGCACCCGCTTCGCGACCGACTCCTCGGTGAAGCCGTCGCCGCGCAGGTCCGCGATCCACGCGTCCCGCATCGCGTCGAGCAGCCGGGTACGGGACTCCGCCGACTCCAGGAGTACGAACCGCCACGGCGTGGTGTGGTGCGGCGCGGGCGCCGTGAGCGCCGCCGCGACAGCGCGGCGCACCGCGCCCGGGTCCACCGGCTCGTCGGTGAACTCCCGCACCGTGCGCCGCAGGGCCACCGCTTCGCGTACCGCCTCGGACGTACCGGCGCGGAACATGTCGTCCGCGGCCGGCCGGACCATGGCCCGGGCACCCGCCAGTGTGTCCGTCACGAGATCGGGGGTGTCCGCCACGAGATGGGGCAGACCGCGGACCACCGCGACCGGCAGTCCGCCGGCCTTGCCCTTGACCAGGTCGCCGGCGGCGGCGAGTTCGTCGGCGGTCGCGACGACGGTCGCGCTCAGCGGATTGCCGTACGTGTCGGTGCCGCCGCGCAGGTCGTCGAGGACCTGGACGCCCGCGGCGCCGATGGCGACATCGGTCAGGCCGTTGCGCCAGGGCCGGCCGAAGGTGTCCGTGACGAGGACGCCGACATTCACGCCGAGCGTGTCCCGCAGCCCGTCCCGGATCGCGCGGGCCGAGGCGTCCGGGTCCAGCGGCAGCAACAGCACAGTGCCCGCAGGGGTGTTGGACGCGTCGACGCCGGCCGCGGCCATGACCAGGCCGAGCCGGTTCTCGACGATGCGCAGGGTGCCGCGCCGCGCGACCACCCGTACCGTCTCGGCGTCGATGGCGGCCTCGCGGTCGGACGCCTCGACGATCCGGCCCTCGGCCTTCGACACGACCTTCGAGGTGACCAGCAGGACGTCGCCGTCGGCCAGGCCGGGCTCCGTGGCGGCGATCAGCTTGGCCAGGTCGTCGCCCGCCCGGACCTCCGGGATCCCCGGCAGCGCCCACACCCGGAAGGACGGCGAGCTCACGCCCGTACCTCCTCGGCCAGCGCCAGCGCCTCGCGGGCCATGGCGGCCGTGGCATCGAGGTCGGTCATCATCAGCGGTACGGCACGGCAGCGGATACCGGCCGACTCGACCGCGTCCACCGCACCGGCGTCCACCGTGTCGACGAGCCAGCCGTCGAGCAGCCCGGAGCCGTAGTGCTGCGCGACCGCCGCGGCCGTCGCCTCGACGCCGACCGCCGCCAGCACCTTGTCGGCCATCCCGCGCACGGGCGCGTCACCGACGATGGGGGAGAGGCCGACGACCGGTACCCCGGCCTCGGCGATGGCCTCGCGGATGCCCGGTACGGCGAGGATGGTGCCCACGCTGACGACGGGGTTGGACGGCGGGAAGAGGATCACGTCCGCCTCCGCGATGGCCTCCAGCACGCCGGGCGCCGGCTTGGCCTGATCCGCGCCGACCGGGACGACCGCGTGCGCCTCGACGGAGGCCCGCAGCCGCACCCAGTACTCCTGGAAGTGGATCGCCCTGCGCTCGCCGGACCCCGCGGCGGAGCCGCTGTCGGGCACAGTGACGGCCACGTGCGTCTCGATCCGGTCGTCGGACATGGGAAGCAGCCGTACGCCGGGCTTCCAGCGGGCGCAGAGCGCCTCGGTGACCGCGCTCAGCGGGTAGCCCGCGCCGAGCATCTGGGTACGGACGATGTGGGTGGCGAAGTCGCGGTCGCCGAGCCCGAACCACTCGGGTCCGACGCCGTACGCCGCGAGTTCCTCCTTGACCCGGAAGCTCTCGTCGGCACGCCCCCAGCCCTGCTCCTCGTTGATGCCGCCGCCGAGCGTGTACATCACGGTGTCGAGGTCGGGACAGACCTTCAGCCCGAACAGATGGATGTCGTCTCCGGTGTTGCCGATGACGGTGATGTCCGCTTCGGGGGCGGCCGACTTCAGACCGCGAAGAAAACGGGCGCCGCCGATGCCGCCAGCCAGAACCACAATGCGCATACGCAGCAGTCTGTCAGGCGACGAAGGCGTCCTGGGCCGCCGGGGAGCACTGGGGGGAGTGCATCGGCATCTCCGTCAGGCCCGGGTAGTAGACGTGCAGGCTGACCGCCGGTTCGAGGGAGTCGTTGACGACCTCGTGGACGTAACCGGGCGCGAAGACCCGCTGCGCGCCGGCGCCGTGGGACCGCGCACCGCGCGCGGTGTGCTCGGTCAGCTCGCCGTCGAGGACGGTGAGTACGCCGGAGGAGCGGCCGTGGTCGTGCATGCCGCTGCCCTGGCCGGGGACCCAGCTCAGCAGCCAGACCTCGTAACCGGGGCCGGTCCGCAGCCGGTGGTACCAGCGGGAGGTGGCGTCGTACTCGACGAGGTGCTCCCACTGCGCCCGGTCGGCGGCGATGGAGCGGGCCAGTCCGGCGAACTCGGCCACGGTGGCCGGGTGCTCGGCAGCGGGCTGGAGAAGGTGCTGTACGGCGAGGATGTCGCCGGCGATCTGAAGGTCACTGTCGCTGTTCATGGTGCGGGGGTTCCTCGGCATGAGTGCAGGGGTGTCGCAGAGATGAAGAGATGAGCTGGAGCGCGGTGGCATCAACAGCTGGAACAGCAACAGCGCGCCTGGACAGCGCTGCGGAACCCACGCTGGGGGGTCCGGGAGTGCGCTGCGGTCGCTGACATGCAGACAAGGAGACCGGACTCCTTCTGCCGTTGTCAACCCAATGTCCGATTGGGGGGAAAACTTTCACCTCATCCGGTTGCTCCTCCGGGAGAAAGGTTTGTGCACACGGTGACCAGGAGAGGTGCGCAGCAACCGCACCCGTAAACGTCGTTGCGGTCTCGTGATCTTGTGCGGGTGAGGGTGACGCGGATGGGCCATTGGCATGTGTCATGGTTTTTGGCGATATGAACACTTTCCGCATAGCCTTGGTTCCGCAGAGTGAATAAGGGGCCCAATAGCAGATCTCGGCTTGACTGGCCCGGATCCACACACTTGTAATTTCACTCGTGTCGTTCAGCCGGATTCGGTAACGGCAACATCACGGGGACGCAAAGACAGACGAGGGGCGCACATGACCGAGCTGTTTCAGGAACTGCTGGTCGACGAGGCGGACGAAGAGCTCGGATGGCAGGAGCGCGCACTGTGCGCCCAGACCGACCCCGAGTCCTTCTTTCCCGAGAAGGGCGGATCGACCCGCGAGGCCAAGAAGGTCTGCCTCGCCTGCGAGGTCCGCTCCGAATGCCTCGAGTACGCCCTCGCCAACGACGAGCGATTCGGCATCTGGGGCGGGCTCTCCGAGCGTGAGCGCCGGAGACTGAAGAAGGCCGCCGTCTGACGCTTTCCGGCGCCGGCGGATCGCTGTGTGACCAAACAGCACAAGCCGTACGTAACGAACGGTCCGTCCCCTGCACCTTCCCCGCAGGCGGCGGACCGTCGCTGTTGTGGACCGTTAGGGTGGGGCCCCGTCCGAGACGCACCAACGCCCCCCACGGGCGCGGGACGCGAACCGCAGTCACACAGCAGCCTTTCGGGGGCGCGACCCCCGGACCCCGGCCGGAGGGCCCGTACCGCGATGTCCGTGCACAGCCACTCGGCGGCCCCCTACGCGGCCGCAGCCCCAGAGTTTCCGCGGCATGTCGTCACCGCCGTCGTCGTCTCGCACGACGGAGCGCGCTGGCTGCCCGAGGCGCTCGCCGGGCTGCTCGGCCAGGAGCGTCCCGTACAGAACGTCATCGCCGCCGACACCGGCAGCGCCGACGACTCGGCCCGGCTGCTCACCGAAGCGCTGGGCGCCGAGCGCGTCCTGCACCTCGCGCGCCGCAGCGGATTCGGTACGGCCGTCGACGAGGCGGTCCGGACCGCCGGCGTGCTCACGCCCGACGACCTGCCGTACCTGAAGCGGCCCAGCGGCTGGGACCCGGTCAGCCGCAGCTGGCGCGACGACGCCTACGACATGCCCGAACTGCCGCACGGCGAGCCCGTGCAGTGGCTGTGGCTCCTGCACGACGACTGCGCGCCGGAGCCCGACGCCCTCGCCGAGCTGTTGCGCGTCGCCGACGGCAGCCCGTCCACCGCCGTCGTCGGCCCCAAACTCCGCGGCTGGTACGACCGCAAGCAGCTGCTGGAGGTCGGCGTCTCGATCGCCAACAGCGGCCGCCGCTGGACCGGACTCGACCGGCGCGAGCAGGACCAGGGCCAGCACGACAGCGTGCGCCCCGTCCTGTCCGTCTCCACCGCGGGCATGCTCATCCGGCGCGATGTCTGGGAGCAGCTCGGGGGCTTCGACCGGCGGCTGCCGCTGATGCGCGACGACGTCGACCTGTGCTGGCGCGCCCACGCGGCCGGCCACCAGGTCAAGGTCGCCCCCGACGCGGTACTGCGGCACGCGGAGGCGGCCGCCAGGGAACGGCGGCCGATCGACTGCGCCGGCCGCTCGGTGGCCAACCCGCACCGCGTCGACAAGGCGGGCGCCGTCTACACGTTGCTCGTCAACGCGCGCGGCGCGGCGCTCCCCTATGTACTGCTGCGCCTGGTGCTCGGCACCCTGCTGCGCACCCTCGCCTATCTGGTCGGCAAGGTGCCGGGTCAGGCCGTCGACGAGGTCACCGGTCTGATCGGCACCCTGCTGCGGCCCGGCAAGATCCTGGCCGCGCGGCGCAGACGCGGCCGCGGAGCCGTCGAGGCGAGCGAGCTGCGGCCGCTGTTCCCGCCGCCCGGCGCGACCGTCCGGGCCACCGTCGAGCAGGTCGCCGGGAACTTCGGCGGCCGGGCCGACCCCGACTCCGCCTCCGCGGGGCGGCACGGGGCCGTCGAGTCCGGCCCCGGCGGCGACGACGCCGACTACCTGGAGATCGAGCAGTTCGCGCGGCTGAAGCGGATCGCGCGCAAACCGGCCCCCGTCCTGTTCGCCGTACTGCTGCTGGTCTCGCTGGTCGCCTGCCGCGCCCTGCTGGGCGGCGGCGCGCTTGCCGGCGGGGCCTTGCTGCCCGCGCCCGCCGAGCCGTTCGGACTGTGGTCCCGTTACCTCGACGGCTGGCACCCGGTCGGCACCGGCGGCACCCAGGCGGCCCCGCCGTACCTCGCGGTCATCGCCGCGCTGTCCAGCCTGCTGTTCGGCTCCACCGGCCTCGCGCTGACCGTGCTGCTGGTCTGCTCCGTGCCGCTGGCGGGGCTCACCGCCTACTTCGCCTCGCGGCCGCTCGTCGAGTCGCGGCTGCTGCGGGCCTGGGGCAGCGTCGCGTACGCCTTCCTGCCCGCGGCGACCGGCGCGCTCGCGGGCGGCCGGCTCGGTACGGCCGTACTGGCGGTCCTGCTGCCGCTCATCGCACGGGCGGGCATCGCGGCGCACGGGGTGCGCGACGGGAGCGCACGCGGCGCGGAGGGGAGCGCGGAAGGGGGCGCGCGCGGCAGCTGGCGCGCGGTCTGGACGTACACGCTCCTGCTGACGCTCGCCATGGCGTTCACACCGGTCGTGTGGCTCATCGCCCTCGTGCTCGGCATCGCCGGCCTGGCGCTGAAGCGGGACGACATCACGGCGTACGGGCTGCGCTTCCTGGCCACCCTCGCCACCCCCGTGCTCGTCCTCGCACCCTGGTCGCTGTCGCTGCTGACCGGGCCCTCCGCCTTCTTCCGCGAGGCCGGCCTTGCCTTCGGCACCGGCTCCGCCTCCGCCCTCGACCTGCTCGGCACCAGTCCCGGCGGCCCGGGCGCCGCGGGCGGCCTGGTGCTCATCGGTGTCGTACTGGCGGCGCTCGCGGCGCTGCTGCGCGGGGAGCGGCAGTTCGCGATCCGTACGGCCTGGGCCGTGGCGCTCGTCGCGCTGCTGTTCGCCGCCCTCGCCAACCGGACCGGCTGGGCGGGCCCGGCGACCCTCGTGTACGGCATCGCCCTGCTGAGCGCGGCCGTGCTCGGCGCCGAAGGGGCACGGGAGCGGGTCACCGCGCTGAGCTTCGGCTGGCGGCAGCCGGTCGCCGCGCTGATCGCGCTGGCCGCCGCGGCGGGACCGCTGCTGGCCGCAGCCGGCTGGATGCTCGGCGGCGCCGACGGGCCGCTGACACGGCGGGACCCCGTACAGGTGCCGGCGTTCGTCGCGGAGGAGAGCGGCACCCGCGACCAGGCGCGCACGCTGGTGCTCGGCGGCACGTCGCCGGCCGAGGTCTCGTACACGCTGGTCCGCGGGTCCGGCGGCCGGCTCGGTGACGCGGAGCTGGCGGAGGCGGGCGGCAGCAACGCCCGGCTCGACAAGATCGTCTCCAATCTGGTCGCGGGCTCCGGCGCCGACCAGACCAGCCAGCTCAGCGGCTTCGCGGTCCGCTACGTACTGGTACGGGACGGCGCCCCGCGCCAGATGAGCCGCGTGCTCGACGCCACGCCGGGCCTGAGCCGGCTGAGCCAGCTGGACGGCAGCGCGCTCTGGCGCGTCGACCGCCAGGTCGCGCGGGCCGTGATCGTCTCCGGCAAGCCCGGCGACGATCCGCTGCCGGTCGCCTCCCAGCCGGTGGAGGCGCACACCGAGATTCCGGCCGGCCCGGACGGGCGCGTGCTGCGCATCGCGGACGAGGCGGCGCCGGGGTGGCAGGCCACGCTCGACGGCCGGGTGCTGGAGAAGAAGACCGTGGACGGCTGGGCGCAGGGCTTCGAACTGCCCGCGCAGGGCGGCCGGTTGGACCTGACCTACGAGGACTCCGTCGCCCACTCGGCGTGGATCTGGGCCCAAGGCGCGCTCGCGGTCGTGCTGTTGGTGCTGGCCCTGCCGGGGCGGCGCCGGCAGATCGACGACGACCTGCCCGAGGAGCTCGTCGCCGTACCCGCGCAGGCCGTGGAGGGCGAGGGCCGCCGGGCCCGCCGGCTGCGGGCGGCGGCCGAGGCGGAGGCCGCGCCGCCGGCCGGCGGGGACGGGCGGGAGGAGCCGGCCGTGATCCCGGCGCAGGCCCCGGGGTACGAGGACCCGTACGCGGCGGTACCTCAGCAGCAGCAGGGGGAATGGGCCACGCAGTCGTACGAGCCGGACGACGGCTACGGCCAGTACGCAGGCGGCCAGTACGGCAACGAGCAGTACGGCAACGAGCAGTACGGCGAAGGGCAGTACGGCGAAGGGCAGTACGGCGAAGGTCAGTACGGCGAAAGCCAGTACCCGCAACCCGAGTACGACGGCGATGGCGGGCAGTACCCCGCCCAGCCCTACCCGCCCGGCTCGTACGACCCCTACGGCTACGGACAACAGCCGCGCCCCGACGGGAGCAACAACCAGTGAACCGCCCCGCCCTCTCCCTCGTCGCGGCCGCCGCGGCCCTCGCCGCCGTCACCGGCTTCGCCGCGCTCACCGCGCCCGGCGACCCGGACGCCCCGGCCGCCAAGGCGGCCGCGCGGCTGCCGGTCGAGCGTTCCTCGTTGCTGTGCCCCGCGCCCAGCACGTCGGACCTCGCCGAGACGACGTACACGTCCTTCACGCCCGCGGCCGGCGCGGCGGACGGTTCTGCCAAGGCGGGCACCGCGCAACTGGTTCCGTCCGTCAGCTCGTTGGCCGCTCCGGACGCCGACAAGGACAAGGACGAGAAGGACACAGAGAACGACGAGAACGGCGAGAAGGACGACAACGCGACCGGGAAGCCGGCCGCCGACAAGCCCGTCGTCTCCGTCAAGACGCCCGGCAAGCCCGCCGCAGGCACCGCCTCCGGCGCCGAGGCCCCCGCCCTCATCGGCGCCGCCGAGGGCCGGCTCGCCCCCGGCTGGACCGCCCAGCAGACCACCACGGTCACCGTCGGCGGAGCCCGCGGCGTGCTCGGTGCCGGCTGCACCGCCCCCGACACCGACTTCTGGTTCCCCGCCGCGAGCACCGCGAAGGAGCGCCAGGACTACGTCCACCTCACCAACCCCGACGACACCGCCGCTGTCGTCGACATCGAGCTGTACGGCCCCGAGGGCGCCCTCAAGGCCGAGGCCGGCGAAGGCATCCCGGTGCCCGCCAAGTCCTCCGTCCCCGTCCTGCTCTCCACCCTCACCGGCACCGCCTCACCCGATGTGACGGTCCACGTCAGCACCCGCACCGGCCGCGTCGGGGCCTCCGTCCAGGCCATGGACGACACGGCCGGATCCGACTGGCTGCCGGCCGCCGCCGACCCCGCGGCCGGCCTGGTGCTCCCCGGCATCCCGGCGGACGCCACCTCGGCCCGGCTGGTGGCCTTCGCGCCCGGTCAGGACGACGCCGACCTGAAGGTGCGCCTGGCGGGCCCGACCGGGTCGATCACCCCGGCCGGTGCGGAGAACCTGCACGTCAAGTCCGGTATGACCGCGTCGCTGGACCTCAAGGACGTCACCAAGGGCGAAGCCGGCTCCCTCCTGCTGACGCCGGCCGACGGCCGCCGAGCGACCCCGGTCGTGGCGGCCCTGCGCGTCACGCGCGGCACGGGCGACAAGCAGGAAGTCGCGTTCATCCCGGCGGCCGGGCCGGTGGGGGAGCGGGCGACCGTCGCCGACAACCGCGCCAAGGGCTCGGTGCTGTCCCTGGTGGCCCCCGACGCGACCGTGAAGGTGAAGGTGACCGCGTCGGCGGGCACCGAGGCCGGTGCGCAGACGGTCAAGACGTACACGGTCAAGGGCGGCACCACGCTCGCTGTCCAGCCGCCGGTCCCGGCCGGGCTCAAGGGCTCGTACGCCCTGACGGTCGAGACGGAGTCGGGCGGCCCGCTGCACGCGGCGCGCACGCTGGAGCTCCCGGAGGACGGCATCCCGATGTTCACGGTCCAGACGCTGTCGGACGACCGGGGCATGGTCGCGGTGCCGCACGCCGTGCAGGACCTGTCGGTACTGGACGACTGAGCGGGCGCGGGCCGCGAGGACCCGGGCGACCGGCCGGCGGTCCCCGCCCCCGGTCAGTCCTGCCCGTACCGCGGATCGACCGATTCCGGTGCCAGGCCCAGCAGTTCGGCGACCTGCTCGACGACGATCTCGTGCACGAGCATCGCGCGCTCGTCACGGTTTTTGGTACGGATCTCCACCGGCCGGCGGTAGACGACGATCCGCGCGGGCCGGCCCTCGCGGGCGGTGATCAGCCCGCCCAGCGGAACCGCCTCGTCGTTCCACCCGCTGTCCGGACCGCCGGGCGCGGGCACGTCCAGCACCAGGAACTCGACCTCCGCCAGCTGCGGCCAGCGCCGTTCCAGGCGCTCCACCGAATCCTGGACGAGGTCCCCGAACACCTCCGCGCGGCTGGCCGACAGCGGCACCTGCGGCGGGGCGACGGGCCCGCGCATCCCG
This sequence comes from Streptomyces mabaensis, assembly GCF_053763515.1. NCBI lineage: Bacteria > Bacillati > Actinomycetota > Actinomycetes > Kitasatosporales > Streptomycetaceae > Streptomyces > Streptomyces mabaensis. The sequence continues at coordinate 11,339 of NZ_JBSOPZ010000006.1, read as the reverse complement.
CGCCCGTGGCGGTCGCGGCGGCGCGGTCGGGGCTCGGTGGGGCCGGGCGGTACGGAGGAGTCCATCACTTACGCAGCGTAGCTCCCCGGCCGACCGGGCCGGCCGGCCTCCGCCGGACGAGATACGGCATGTCGCTCATTGAGCATTCCGGCCAAGCTTTGGTTCGATTCCGGATCTTTCCGTGACCGGCGATCTCGCTTCGATTGAAGGCTTTTGGGCCGAGTGGTGACGGCAATCATCGCCGACAGGGCGGGAGTGCCCTCATTTCCCCGCAGGTCAACCCAGTTGCCCCTGGGGCCCGTGGGGTTGGGATCGCGCCACGACACGGTGGAGTGACCTGAGGGAGAGTCGTCGCGGCCCGCTCAAGAGTGCGGTACCGTCCAACGTCGTGAGCCCTGTACGTCGCTGTTCGCGCACCGCGTGCGGCCGCCCTGCCGTCGCCACACTGACGTACGTCTACGCCGACTCGACCGCAGTCCTCGGCCCGCTCGCCACCTACGCCGAGCCCCACTGCTACGACCTGTGCGCCGAGCACTCCGAGCGCCTGACCGCTCCGCGCGGCTGGGAGGTCGTCCGGCTCTCCGACGGCTCCGCCCCCTCGCGCCCCAGCGGCGACGATCTCGAAGCGCTCGCCAACGCCGTACGGGAAGCCGCCCGGCCGCACGACCGCGCGGCGGAGGCCGGCGGCCACGGCGCGCGTGGTTCCGACCACTCGGCCGGCTACGGCGGGGAGACCCGCCGCGGCCATCTGCGCGTACTGCGTTCGCCCGAATCCTGACCGGCCAATCCCGATCGGCCTTCCACCGCACAGCTGACGTTCAGTTCTTGCGGGTAGGTTGAGCTGACCCCAGGGGAACTCAGGAGGATGGCCGTGGCTGTTGATCTGTCGCAGATCGTGAAGGCGTACGACGTGCGCGGAGTGGTCCCGGACCAGTGGGACGAGCCACTGGCCGAACTCTTCGGCGCCGCCTTCGTACAGGTCACCGGCGCCGAAGCGATCGTGACCGGGCATGACATGCGGCCCTCGTCACCCGGGCTGTCGCGGGCGTTCGCGCGGGGCGCTGCGGCGCGTGGTGTCGATGTGACCGAGATCGGCCTGTGCTCGACCGACCAGTTGTACTTCGCCTCCGGGCAACTGGGCCTGCCCGGCGCCATGTTCACCGCCTCGCACAACCCGGCCCAGTACAACGGCATCAAGATGTGCCGCGCGGGCGCCGCCCCGGTGGGCCAGGACACCGGCCTCTCCGAGATCCGGGCGCTGGTCGAGGAGTGGTCGGCCACCGGTGCGCCGGCGCCGGCCTCGCGGACCGGCACCCTCGCTCAGCAGGACACCCTGAGCGACTACGCCGCCCATCTGCGCTCCCTCGTGGACCTGACCTCGATCCGCCCGCTGAAGGTCGTGGTGGACGCGGGCAACGGCATGGGCGGCCACACCGTGCCCACCGTCTTCGAGGGCCTGCCCCTCGACCTGGTCCCGATGTACTTCGAGCTGGACGGAACTTTCCCCAACCACGAGGCCAACCCCCTCGACCCGAAGAACATCACCGACCTCCAGGCGCGGGTCCTCGCCGAAAGCGCGGACATCGGCCTGGCCTTCGACGGGGACGCCGACCGCTGCTTCGTCGTGGACGAGCGGGGCGAGGGCATCTCGCCGTCCGCGATTACCGCGCTGGTCGCGGCCCGGGAGCTGGCCAAGCACGGCGGCGGCACGGTGATCCACAACCTGATCACGTCGTGGTCGGTGCCCGAGGTCGTCCGCGAGCACGGCGGCACCCCGGTCCGCACCCGGGTGGGGCACTCCTTCATCAAGGAGGAGATGGCCCGCACCGGCGCGATCTTCGGCGGCGAGCACTCGGCGCACTACTACTTCAAGGACTTCTGGAACGCCGACACGGGCATGCTCGCCGCGCTGCACGTACTGGCGGCCCTCGGCGGCCAGCAGGGCACGCTGTCCGAGCTGGTGGCCCAGTACGACCGCTACCGCGGCTCCGGCGAGATCAACTCGACCGTGGCCGACCAGGCGGGCCGCACGGCCGCGGTGAAGGCCGCGTACGCGGACCGGGAGGACGTCACCATCGACGAACTCGACGGCCTGACGGTGACCACCGGGGACTGGTGGTTCAACCTCCGCGCCTCCAACACGGAACCGCTGCTGCGCCTGAACGTGGAGGCGAGGGACGAGGCGACGACCGCCAGGATCCGGGACGAGGTCCTGTCCCTGATCCGGGCCTGACCCAGGTCCTGATCCGTTGCCGGACGGGCCGGGGCCGGGGCGGCGCAGGTGGCCGCCCCGCCCCGGCCCCCGCCGGGGGAGCGGCGGCATGTGCCGGGCCGCGCGGGCGAGCGGGTGGCGTGTGCCGGGCCGCGCGGGCGCCTGCCCGGCGGTAGGCTGACGTGGCCCCAACCGCATGCTCGAAGGGACCCGCCCCATGCCGCTCGAAGCCGGCCTTCTGGAGATCCTCGCCTGCCCCGCCTGCCACGCGCCGCTCAGCGACCGGTCGGCCTCCGACAGCCCCGAGCTGATCTGCACCGGCAAGGACTGCGGCCTGGCCTACCCCGTCCGCGACGGCATCCCCGTGCTCCTCGTCGACGAGGCCCGCCGCCCCGCGTAGACCCGTACGGAGCAGCAGCACCGGTACGACCCCGCACGACGGAGAAAAACGGCGATCGGAGGCTCCACCACCATGCTCGACGAGTCGCTGCTCGATGCCCCCGAGGCCCTGGCCCGCGCCGACCGCCGCGGTCTGCTGCGCGGGGCCGCGGAGGCCGGGGCACGGGTACGCACCGCCGCCCGGCACGCCACCGAGGCCGGCCTCGGCAACATCACGCCGGACGGACGGCCCCGAGCGGTGCTGATCGCCGGACCCGGGACCGCGGCCAACGGTGTCGCCGACCTGATCGCCGCGCTGGCCGGCGCCTCCTGCCCGGTCAGCCGCCTGCACCCCACCGGAGTCGCGGCCGCCGCCGGCGCCCTGCGCTGGGCGCTGCCCGGCTGGGCGGGCTCGGTGGACCTGCTGCTCATCGCCACGACGGACGGTTCGGAGCCGGGCCTCGCCGTGCTCGCCGAGCAGGCGTACCGGCGCGGCTGCACCGTCGTCGCCGTCGCCCCGCAGCGCTCACCGCTGAGCGAGGCCGTGGGCGGCGTACACGGCCTGGTCGTACCGATGGCGACCGCGCCGTTCGAGGAGTACGACGAGACCGCCGCGTCCGCCGGCCCCGGCGCGCTCTGGGCCCTGCTCACCCCCCTGCTGCTGCTCCTGGACCGCGTGGGCCTGCTCACCGCACCCCCCGAGGCCCTCCAGCGGGTCGCCGACCGTCTCGACCGCACCGCCGAGCGCTGCGGCCCGGCCATCGCCACGTACGGGAACCCGGCCAAGACCCTCGCCGCCGAGCTGGCCGACTCGCTGCCGCTCATCTGGACGGAGGGCGCGGGCGCGGGCCCCGCCGGACGCCGGTTCGCCGCCGTACTCGCCGAACTCGCCGGGCGGCCCGCGCTCGCTGCCGAACTGCCCCAGGCCCTGCCCGCGCACGGGGTACTGCTCGCGGGCCCGTACGCCGCCGGCGCCGACCCCGACGACTTCTTCCGCGACCGGGTGGAGGAGTCGCAGGCGCTGCATGCCCGCGTCGTCCTGCTCCGCGACCGGCCGACGAGCGGACTCACCGCCGCCCCGGCCGCCCGCGAGCTCGCCCTGAGCCATGACACCTCCATCAGCGAGCTCGAACCGGAGGAGGGCAGCGAACTCGAAACCCTCGCCGAACTCCTCGCCGTCACGGATTTCGCTGCTGTCTACCTGTCGCTCGCCTCTGCGGGGCACGCTTGACCCAGGGGTCGACGTATCCCGCACGAAGCCAGCACGCAGCCAGGAAGAGACGCAATGGACCGCCTCTCCAACACCGTCCGCCCCTACGCCTGGGGCTCGACGACCGCCATCCCGGAACTCCTCGGCGTCGAACCGACCGGCGAGCCCCAGGCCGAGCTGTGGATGGGCGCCCATCCCGGTGCGCCGTCCCGGGTCGACCGGGGGGCGGGCGGGACCACGCTGTCCGCCCTCATCGACGCCGACCCCGAGGGCGAGCTGGGCACGGCGGCGGTGGCGAAGTTCGGGCCGCGGCTGCCCTTCCTGTTCAAGATCCTCGCGGCCGGCGCGCCCCTCTCCCTCCAGGTGCACCCGGACCTCGCGCAGGCCCGGGAGGGATACGCGGACGAGGAGCGGCGCGGCATCCCGCTCGACGCGCCGCACCGCAACTACAAGGACCCCAACCACAAGCCCGAACTGCTCTGCGCGCTCACCCCGTTCGACGGACTGTGCGGTTTCCGGCCGCCGGCCGAGGCCGCCGGACTCCTCTCCGGCCTCGACGTCGACTCCCTCAAGCCGTACGCGGACCTGCTGCGCGCGCACCCCGAGGAGGCCGCCCTCCGCGAGGTCCTGACCGCCGTACTGGGCGCGGATCCCGAGGAGATGGCGCACACCGTCGCCGAGGCCACGGCCGCCGCCGAACGCCTCGGCGGCCCGTACAAGCCGTACGCCTCCCTCGCGCACCACCACCCTGGCGACCCGGGCGTCATCGCCGCCATGCTGCTGAACCACATCCAACTCCAGCCCGGCGAAGCGCTGTTCCTCGGCTCCGGCATCCCGCACGCGTACCTGAGCGGTCTCGGCGTCGAGATCATGGCCAACTCGGACAACGTGCTGCGCTGCGGCCTGACACCCAAGCACGTCGACATCCCCGAGCTGCTGCGCGTCGTGCGCTTCGAGCCGGCCGAGCCGGGCATCCTGCGCCCCGAGGCCACACCGGACGGCGAGGAGCTCTACGAGACGCCCGTCGACGAGTTCCGGCTGTCCCGTCACGTACTGGCCGAAGGCGCCGCACCGCGCCAACTCCCCGGCGCCACCCCGCAGATCCTGCTCTGCACGGCCGGCGCGCCCCTGGCCGGCACGGTGTCGTCCCGGGGGAGGACCCCCGGACCCCCCGTCACCCTGACCCCGGGCCAGTCGGTGTTCGTCCCAGCGGGCGAGTCCGTCACCCTGTCCGGCGCGGGCACGGTCTTCCGGGCGACTGTGGTGGCCTGACGCGGGGTCCGCGCCGGCTCCTGCAACAATGTGCCGCCGTAGCGCGGCGCCAGGGCCGCAGCACCAAGGAAGGGACACCCTGCACCCATGAGCGCGTCAGGTGGAACCAAGGCGATCGTGGCGGCGCTCGTCGCCAATCTCGCCATCGCTGTAGCCAAGTTCGTGGCATTCCTCTTCAGCGGATCGTCGTCGATGCTCGCCGAGAGCGTGCACTCGGTCGCCGACTCCGGCAACCAGGGGCTGCTGCTGCTCGGCGGAAAGAAGGCCAAGCGCGAGGCGACACCGCAGCACCCCTTCGGCTACGGGCGCGAGCGCTACATCTACGCCTTCCTCGTCTCCATCGTGCTCTTCTCGGTCGGCGGCATGTTCGCGATCTACGAGGGCTACGAGAAGATCAAGCACCCGCACGAGATCGAGGCCTGGTACTGGCCGGTCGGAGTCCTCGTCTTCGCGATCATCGCGGAGTGCTTCTCCTTCCGTACGGCGATCAAGGAGTCGAACGAGGTCCGGGGCACGCTGTCCTGGACGCAGTTCGTCCGCCGCGCCAAGGCCCCCGAGCTGCCGGTCGTCCTCCTCGAAGACCTCGGCGCACTGGTGGGTCTGATCCTCGCGCTCGCCGGCGTCAGCCTCGCCCTGGTCACGGGCGACGGCGTCTGGGACGGCATCGGCACCCTCTGCATCGGTGTGCTGCTCATCGTGATCGCGATCGTGCTCGCGGCCGAGACCAAGTCGCTGCTGCTCGGTGAGGCGGCGGGCACCGAGGACGTCGAGAAGATCCAGACGGCCCTGGTGGACGGCACCTCGGTCACGCGCATCATCCACATGCGCACGCTCCACCTCGGCCCCGAGGAACTGCTGGTCGCGGCGAAGATCGCCGTGCGCAGCGACGAGACGGCGGCGGAGGTCGCCCGCGCGATCAACGCGGCGGAGGAGCGCATCCGGGCCGCCGTCCCGATCGCCCGCGTCATCTACCTGGAGCCGGACATCTACGACGAGAAGGTGGCGGCGGCCGGCCGCTCCTCGGCCCCCGACGCCGCGCACTGACCCGTACGCGCGTACGCATCTCCGTACAACGAAGGCCCCCAGCCGCTCGGCCGGGGGCCTTCGTCGAAGAAGACGGGCCAATTCCCGGGCGGCCTGGGGCCCGCTCTGCCGATCGGTGTAGATTCGTCACCAGTGTCAGACGTCGCTGCTGATGGCGGTCGGGCGGTCCGCAGCGCGGGCCGGCCGAGGGAGAGAGGGCCTCCGACGGACTGCGCCGCGAGTCGTCCCGGGCATTCGTGTGCCCGAGTGTCGCCCGCAGAGCCAGCCGTACCCACCCTCGACCCACCCACGAGGAGCAGCTCGCATGTCGACTGTCGCCACCGGCCAGGACTTCAAGGTCGCCGACCTTTCCCTCGCCGCCTTCGGCCGCAAGGAGATCACTCTCGCCGAGCACGAGATGCCCGGCCTGATGTCGATCCGTAAGGAATACGCGGCCACGCAGCCGCTGGCCGGCGCCCGGATCACCGGCTCGCTGCACATGACCGTGCAGACCGCCGTCCTGATCGAGACCCTGGTCGCTCTCGGCGCGGAGGTCCGCTGGGCCTCCTGCAACATCTTCTCCACCCAGGACCACGCGGCCGCCGCCATCGCCGTCGGCCCGAACGGCACGCCGGACAACCCCCAGGGTGTTCCCGTCTTCGCCTGGAAGGGCGAGACGCTGGAGGAGTACTGGTGGTGCACGGAGCAGGCGCTGACCTGGCCCAACGCGTCCACCGGCGGCCCGAACATGATCCTGGACGACGGCGGTGACGCCACCCTCCTGGTCCACAAGGGCGTCGAGTTCGAGAAGGCCGGTGCCGCCCCGGACCCGTCCACCGCGGACAGCGAGGAGTACGGCCACATCCTGCGCCTGCTGAACCGCACGCTCACCGAGTCCCCGCAGAAGTGGACGCAGTTGTCGTCCGAGATCCGCGGCGTCACGGAGGAGACCACCACCGGTGTCCACCGCCTGTACGAAATGCAGCGGGACGGCGTCCTCCTCTTCCCCGCGATCAACGTGAACGACGCGGTGACCAAGTCGAAGTTCGACAACAAGTACGGCTGCCGCCACTCGCTGATCGACGGCATCAACCGCGCCACGGACGTACTGATCGGCGGCAAGGTCGCGGTCGTCTTCGGCTACGGCGACGTCGGCAAGGGCTGCGCGGAGTCACTGCGCGGCCAGGGCGCCCGCGTGATCATCACCGAGATCGACCCGATCTGCGCCCTGCAGGCGGCGATGGACGGCTACCAGGTGGCCACCCTCGACGACGTGGTCGAGAGCGCGGACATCTTCATCACCACCACGGGCAACAAGGACATCATCATGGCCGCGGACATGGCCAAGATGAAGCACCAGGCGATCGTCGGGAACATCGGCCACTTCGACAACGAGATCGACATGGCCGGCCTGGCCCAGGTCCCGGGCATCGTCAAGGACGAGGTCAAGCCGCAGGTCCACACCTGGACCTTCCCCGACGGCAAGGTGCTCATCGTGCTGTCCGAGGGCCGCCTGCTCAACCTGGGCAACGCCACCGGTCACCCCTCGTTCGTGATGTCCAACTCCTTCGCGGACCAGACGCTGGCCCAGATCGAGCTGTTCACCAAGCCCGAGGAGTACCCGACCGACGTCTACGTGCTCCCCAAGCACCTGGACGAGAAGGTCGCCCGGCTCCACCTCGACGCGCTGGGCGTCAAGCTCACCACGCTCCGCCCGGAGCAGGCCGCGTACATCGGCGTCGAGGTCGAAGGCCCGTACAAGCCGGACCACTACCGCTACTGACGGTCGCCGGTCACCGCTGACACGCTGAAACCAGGTAAAGGCAGGCCCCCGCACCCCCGTGCCGGGGGCCTGCCCCGTTTCCGGATCGTGAAGGACCCACAGCACGATGCCCCGCGGTCGCTATTCGCTCCATGACCCGCACGATCACACCCCCCTCGGTGAAGAGCACTTCCACTGCGCCCCCGGCCCGTCCGGCTGGCGTTACGTCGCCCAGACCACCACCCCCTCCGGTGATCACGCGGGTTCCATCGATCTGGCCATCGACGAACTCGGCCGTCCCATCCGTCTCGAACTGCATGCCGCGAGCTGGCAGGTGCGCGGCGCCGCCCTGGACGGCGTCACCTGGGTACGCACCGACCCGACCGGCGCCCATGCCACCGAAGGCAACGCCCCCGCCCATGCCTTCACCGGTACCTCCCCCGCGTTCCTCGTCGCGACCTCGCGTCTGTTGCGCCTCACCCCCGCTTCCCCCGCGACCCGAGTCCGTCTCGTGGCCTTCACTGATCCGGTCCTGGCGCCGCGGACGGTGGATCAGTCGTGGGCGTTGATGAGGAGTGAACCGCATGGCACTGACAGTGGGGTGCTGATGGTGGACGAATACCAGGTCAACGCCCTGGACACCGGGGAGCAGAGCATGATCCACATTGCGGGGGACGTGGTCCTGTCCGCGCCCGGGATCGAGCTCGAAGACCTAGAAAGCCCGCCGTCGGCCTTCCCCGCCGGGTGAGCTGAGTTACGCGGGCGGCGCGAATCCGGTGGCCGGCGGTCCGGCGGGGCCGGCAGCCGGAACCGGAGCAGGATCCGGAGCCGCACCATGTGCCGGCGCCGGCACATGGGCAGGAGCCGGCACATGGGCAGGAGCCGCACCCGCATGGCCCGCAGGGCTCACGAGGCTCCCGGGACTCATGCGTACGGGACGACCACCCGGCGCCCCGAACGCCCGCCGCGCGTCCCGCGCCTGCCGCTCGTTCACCACCGCGGCCAGGTACGCCGCCGGCGGCACCCCCTCCGGAGCCGGCGCCCCCGTGGCGGCCGCAAGATCTCCGGCCAGCCGTTCTGCCATCGACCAGCTCACCTGTGCGTCGAGCTGACCCATCCGCGTCAGGTACTGACGTATCGCAAGCCAGAGCCCCTCCGGCACGCCGGAAAGGTCCAGCGCCGAGAACCGCCCCACGAGCCACGGCGGCGGAGGCGGTACCGTCGCCGACCGCGCGGCCGGCACCCGTTCCCGTACCACCAGAGTCCCCGCGAACACGTCGCCGATCCGCCGCCCCCGCGCCGACACCAGGGAGGCGATACAGGCGATCACGCCGAACGTCAGCAGAATCTCGACGAAGCCGATCGCCCCACGCACCAGAGCGTGCCGGAACCGGATCGGTCCCCCGTCGTCCCGGACCACCCGCAGTCCGCAGGCCAGCTTCCCCAGCGACCGCCCGTGCGTGAGCGTCTCGACGGCGATCGGCGCGCCGACCAGCACCAGCAGGAAGCTCGCGATCGACACCGCCATTGCCGCCGCCTCGTCCAACGACGCGGTCGCAGCCAGCAGCCCGACCGACACGATCAGGTAGACCGCCCACACGAGCGCGAGGTCGATCACGAGCGCCAGCGCCCGGCTCGGCAACTTCGCCGGCCGCAGCCCCAGAACGACCGCGTCCCCCGTTACCAGCTCATTCACCGAAGCCCACCCTTCCCTGCCCTGCCCCTGGAACATCCAGTCTGCCAAGCTGACCGGAATCGTGCCTCAGTACGGTTGGTACGTCACCAGCACCCTGGAGCGGAGCAGCAGCCGGATGGATCTCGACGTCTTCGTGACCGCCCACCGCGCGGAGTGGGACCGCCTGGACCATCTCCTGCGCCGGGGCCGCCGGCTCACCGGAGCCGAGGCCGACGAACTCGTCGCCCTCTACCAGCGCACGGCGACCCACCTCTCCCTGATCCAGTCCAGCGCCCCCGACCCCATGCTCACGGGCCGCCTCACCCAGCTCGTCGCGCGAGCCCGCTCCACCGTCACCGGCACCCGCCGCTCGACCTGGCGCGACGCCGCCCACTTCTTCACCCACGGCTTCCCGGCCGCGGTCTACCGCAGCCGGCACTGGTGGGTGCCCACCGCCCTCCTCTCCACGGCGGTCGCCGCCCTGATCGGCTGGTGGATCGCCACCCACCCGGAAGTCCAGGGCGCCATCGCGGCCCCGGCCGAACTGCGCGAGCTCACCCGCCCCGGCGGCCAGTACGAGACGTACTACTCGAGCCACCCGGCCGCCTCCTTCGCGGCCCAGGTCTGGACGAACAACGCCCAGGCCGCCGCCATGTGCCTCGTCTTCGGCGCCTTCCTCTGCCTGCCGGTGATCTGGATCCTCTTCCAGAACATGCTCAACCTCGGCATCGGCATCGGCCTGATGTCGTCCGCCGGCCGCCTCGACACCTTCCTCGGCCTGGTCCTCCCGCACGGCCTGCTGGAACTGACGGCCGTCTTCGTCGCGGCGGGTACGGGTCTGCGCCTCGGCTGGACGGTCATCGACCCGGGCCCGCGCTCGCGCCGCGTAGCCCTGGCGGAGCAGGGCCGAGCGGCCATCGGTATGGCGATCGGGCTGGCCCTGGTTCTGTTCGTGTCGGGTGTGATCGAAGGCTTCGTCACCCCGTCGGGCCTGCCCACCTGGGGGCGCATCGCCATCGGCGTCGTCGCTGAACTGGCGTTCCTTGCGTACGTGTACGTGGTCGGCGGCAGGGCGGCGCGAGCCGGCGAGACGGGCGACGTGGAGGCCCCGGACCGCAGCGCGGTGCTGCCCACGGCGGCCTGATGTGCGTCGAGCGCATCTGAGCTGTTAGTCTCCTCCTCGCCTCGCAAGACCTGTTGACACGGGTGGTGCGTGGAGGTAGATTTGAACGGTTGCCTCGGATGGACACATTCGACCGCGACGGTGCTAGAATCTATGACGCCTCCCCCTCGGAAACGAATTTCCCGGGGAGCGCTCCGACTTCTTATCCGGATCTCGAAGCCGATTAGCTCGGCTGAAATGCATCTGATAATGTCGGAACCGCCGGAAAGGGAAACGCGAAAGCGGATATCTGGAAGGCGAGCGGAATCCCACTTCGACTGGGAATCGGACGCGAAAGAGTCTGATAGAGTCGGAAACGCAAGACCGAAGGGAAGCGCCCGGAGGAAAGCCCCAGAGAATGTTCTGCGGGTGAGTACAAAGGAAGCGTCCGTTCCTTGAGAACTCAACAGCGTGCCAAAAGTCAACGCCAGATATGTTGATACCCCGTCCACCTCGGTGGATGAGGTTCCTTTGAAAGTCCTTCCGCTTGCGGAAGGCAACCACACAGCGAGGACGCTGTGGACAGTCGGTCCTATTCCGACCGACTGTTCCGCTCAACGCGAGTGGACACCCGATTACGGGTAAACATTCACGGAGAGTTTGATCCTGGCTCAGGACGAACGCTGGCGGCGTGCTTAACACATG